>JANMJF010000093.1:0-3320 GCA_031371245.1 Pseudomonadota bacterium
GTGATAGCGCTGTTAACACGGTCGATGCCGGGATCGAGATCGGTGCCATCGATATCACCAAGATTGTCGATGAAATAGGTATCATTGCCGTCACCGCCGACCAGGTGATCGTCGCGGCCACCGCCATTAAGGGTGTCATTACCCGCCAAGCCGAAGAGTTCGTCGACCGCGAGATCGGTACCCGTGAGCGTATTGGCGAATGCGTTGCCGGTCCCCATGTGATGGGCGCCCGCGTCATAGAAGGAGAGATTCTCCTGGTTGTTGCCCAAGGTGTAGTCGAAGTTCACGGCCACCGTATCGCTGCCCGCATCGGCCTCCATTTTTTCCAGTTTATCGGCGACATCAAGCACATAGAAATCGTTACCCGCTCCGCCATGCACAGTGTCGATACCCTCCTCACCTCTCAGATCATCATCGCCGTCGCCGCCGAACAGCACGTCATTACCCTTGCCGCCATGGAGTTCATCGTTGCCGCCATCACCGTGCAGCGTATCGGCGTCGTCGAGGCCGAACAGCGTGTCATTGCCGTCGCCGCCGTGTAGTACGTCAAGACCGGCATAACCGTAAAGCGTGTCGTTACCGGCGTCACCGAACAATTGGTCATTGCCGCCGCCGCCATCGAAGCCGTCGTCGCCGTCGCCGCCGTGCATGACATCGGCGCCAGCCTGACCGAAGAGGGTGTCGTTGCCGGCGTCGCCGAATAATTGATCGTTACCCTTGCCGCCTTCGAGCTGGTCTTTGCCGCCCAGGCCGTGCAGCACATTGGCGCCATCGTTGCCGACCAGGAAATTTCGCCCGGCGTTGCCGCTGCCAGACAGTGCGGTCGTGCCTAGTAGTACTAGCTGTTCCTGAAAACTGCCGAGCGTATAGCTGACCGTACTCTTCACCTGATCCACGCCGTCGTCACGCAAGGTCTTGTTGATGTCGCGTGCGTTATCGACAATGTAGAGATCGTCGCCGGCCCCACCACGCAGGTCATCAAGACCCTTGTGACCGTCGAGCAAGTCCCTACCACCAAGGCCGATGAGGATGTTGGCACCGTCATTGCCGTTCAACTGGTTGTTGCCGGTGTTGCCGGTGCCGGTCAAGGCGGATTTGCCCAGCAAGGTGAGGTTCTCTTGATTAGGACCGAGCACATAGCTCACCAGCGCGCCGACCGCATCCACACCCGGATCAGACACCGCCTTGGTGATGTCACCGACGTTGTCGACGATATAGATATCGTTGCCGGCACCGCCACGCAAGTCGTCATCGCCGGCACCGCCATCGAGATAGTCGTTGCCACCGTTGCCTAGGAGCAAGTCCTTGCCGCCCAGCCCATACAGCTCATCGGCGCCCGCCCCGCCGGTAAGCGTGTCGCTGGCAATCGTGCCGGTTTTCCTGGCCATGTCGTCGTCCGCTCAAAAGACGCGCCACGACGGCGCGCACGCGACCTTATACCGTGCTGCCAGCAGCGCTGGCTATGACCTAGCGCCGCCTTTGGGGCATCTGTCAATTGTTTACCCGCTGGCTGCGGAGCCCTGGAACTTTTTGCGCCGTCCCGCGCAACATCGCGCGACGCGGCACGCGCGGTGAATTGGCTATCATGACAGGCACCCCGGCCGGAACTTGCCGGCCGCCCGTCACCGGAGTCGACGTTATGCCTGACACTGCCATCGATATGCCGAGCGTCCCGCCGCTGCCGGATCTCGAGGCACTGTGGTTGCCGTTTACGCACAATCGTCATTTCAAGAAGCACCCGCGCATGGTGAGCGGTGCCGAGGGCATGTACTACACCACACCGGACGGACGCCGCGTGCTGGATGCACTGTCGGGCCTGTGGTGCTGCAATGCCGGTCACCGCCATCCGCGCATCGTCGCGGCGGTCAAGGCACAACTCAATGAGCTCGACTACGCAGTCGCCTTCCAAGTCCACCATCCCAAGGCCTTTGCACTTGCCAATGCCCTGACCGCCGCCGCACCGGGCGATCTGGATCATGTGTTCTTCACCAACTCAGGATCGGAAGCGGTCGACACTGCGTTGAAGATCGCGCTGGCCTACCACCAGGCACGCGGCGATGGTGGACGCTTCCGTCTGATCGGTCGCGCCAAGGGCTATCACGGCGTTGGTTTCGGAGGGATCTCGGTCGGCGGTATAACGGCCAATCGCAAAGCCTTCGCCAGCGCGCTGTTACCGGGTGTCGATCACCTACCCCACACCCACAATCTCGAACACATGGCCTTCACGCGCGGCCAACCCGCCTGGGGCGCTCATCTTGCCGACGAACTCGAAAACCTCGTGGCCTTGCACGATGCCTCGACCATCGCCGCAGTGATCGTCGAGCCAATGCAGGGTTCGGCCGGTGTCATCGTGCCGCCACTCGGCTATCTCGAACGGCTGCGCGCCGTCTGCGACAAACACGGCATTCTCCTGATCTTCGATGAGGTCATTACGGGTTTCGGTCGTCTCGGCGAGATGTTCTCGCCGACTCGCTTGCAGGTCATGCCCGATATTCTGACCTTCGCCAAAGGTGTCACCAGTGGCATGGTGCCACTCGGCGGCGCACTGGTCAGAAACCATGTCTACGCAGCCTTCATGCACGGCCCCGAACATCTGGTCGAGTTCTTGCACGGCTATACCTATTCCGGCCATCCGCTGGCCTGCGCCGCTGGCCTCGCTGCGCTGGAGGTCTACCGCGACGAGGAATTATTCGCCCGTGCACGCCACCTCGAACCCCTGCTGGCCGACGCTGTGCACACCCTGCGCGGTGAGCCCCATGTCATCGACATCCGTAATCTCGGCCTGGCCGCTGCGGTCGAACTGGCACCCCGGGCCGATGGCGCGTCGTTGCGCGCGATGGAAATTTTCGATCGTTGTTTTGAGCAGGGCGTGATGCTGCGTTATACCAGTGACATCCTCGTACTCGGGCCAGCGGCCACTGCGAGCGAGGATGAGTTGGGCATCATGGTCGACACCTTGCGACGCGCGATACGTGCGACCGCATAAATCCCACACGCGCCCTCTTTTTTGTGGAATGTCCGACTGAAGTCGGACCCACAGGGGATGGCCTATCCCATGCAACATAAGAAGGATCCATGATCATGACTCAACGCCTGCTCGGCAAACGTGTGCTTGTCACCCAATGCCAGGACTACATGGGCCCACCGACCATTGAGGTATTTCGTGAGGAAGGTGCCGAGGTCATCGCCGATGGGCGCGATCTGCGCCTGCCCGGCGCCTGTGAGGCCCTGATCGCCGACGCTGGACACGTCGATGTACTCATCGCCAACCTCGCCGGCGCGACCTTTTCCGGCATCGCGACCGCCGCAATGGGTGACGA
>JANMJF010000098.1:0-1654 GCA_031371245.1 Pseudomonadota bacterium
GGCACGCAAAGAAAACTACCACCGCAATACACTCGCCATCGTCTATGACTTTGACGGCACGCTGACCCCGCAGCCCATGCAGGAATACACCGTGCTGCCACAGTTAGGCCTAAGCGGTGAAGAATTCTGGACCGAAGTCAACGCCGAGGTACGCCGCACCGGTGGCGACGCCATCCTCACCTATATGCGCCTGTTGGTCGAAAAAATAGAAGCCAACAAGGCTCACTTAAGTCGCGACGCCCTGCGCAAGTTGGCAGCCGGCATCGAGTACTACCCCGGTGTCGATTCCTGGTTCGAACGCGTTAACGACTACGTAGCAAGCAAGACCGGTGGCAGCGTGCAGACCCGCCATTACATCATCTCAGCGGGATTGTCCGAGATACTCGAAGGCATCAGCATCAAGCATCATTTCACGCGCATCTATGCCTCACAGTATTATTTCGATCACCACGAAGCCGCGCGTTTCCCCACGGTGGTCATCAACGACACCGCCAAGACCCAATACCTGTTCCGCATCAACAAGGGCCGCGAAAGCGCGCTGGAAACCATCAACGAATACATGCCCGAAGGGGCGCGCCCGATCCCTTTTCAGCACATGCTCTATGTCGGCGACGGCTTGACCGATGTGCCGTGTATGACGGTGGTGAAAAACTATGGCGGTTTCGCCGTGGCGGTGCACAAGCCGCGCAGTCAAGAGGCGGTGAAAGTCTGCCGCGAGCTGGTCGACGCGAATCGTATCGACTTCTATGCGCCGGCCGACTACGGCCCCGGCCGCAAACTCGAACAGCGTGTGCACAAGATTCTCGACTTGATCATCGCGCGGATTTCTTTTGAACAGGAACGCAACGAATTCCTCAAAGACATGCGAAAGGCTTGAATGTGACTGCTACCCTGCAAACCCTGTTGCGTCGCGCCGCGCTGCTGTTTAGCACTGCGCTCCTGAGTGTGAGCATGAGCGGCTGTGGCCATCTCTCTGTGCCCACAATCTCGATGCCTAAAGTCTCGCTACCCAAGCTGCCGTCGCTCAGCCGCGATGAAGAAAAGCCCAAGGATTTATCCGCCACGCCGCGCGACCTGTTGACCGCCAAGCTTATCAATCCGCGCCCCGATCCCAACGTACCCAAGCTTACCGTCGGCAAGCTGATGGAATTCGCAGATCGTTACCTGGCCTGCGATTGCGCCAATATGCGCTTCGGCCAATCCTGGCAGAAAGTCGATGACGGCTACATCCTATTGACCAATTCGGGCGTGGTGCGGCCACTGCATTTTGTGTGCAAGGATGGCGCCGAGGGGCGCGAATGCTTCCTCGCAGAAATCGATCGTGGGCCGCAAACCGCTGCGCTCGCCGAACGCTTCGTGCCAGGCGGGGAGTTCATCAAGTTCTTGTACGAAAACGGCGTGAAGTGCGCGCGCGAAACACCCTGCCAATGAGGCCGGGCGCGGCCCTCAGGCAGCCCGCCGCTGTCAATCAATCTGGCTAGTCGAGGAGGATCCGATGACCGTGCTCAATGACGAACAATCGATGATGGTCGAGGCCGCGCGCCGCTTTGTGCGAGAACAGATCATCGCACCGCGTCTCGACATGGCGCTCGATCGCAGCGCCGAGTTCCCCCACACCATCATCGCGGCGATGGCGGAACAGGGCCTGCTCAAC
>JANMJF010000110.1:0-4626 GCA_031371245.1 Pseudomonadota bacterium
TACGACAACTGGTTCATCGAGACCGCCGACGACTGGGCCGTGCCTTACATCGCCGATCTGCTCGGTTTTCGCCCGGCAGCCAGCGCCGGCACGCCGTCGCAAACGCTCGATGCCGAGGGGCGCGCGCTCAATCGGGTGCTGGTGCCGCGCCGCGAGATCGCCAATCTGATCCGCAACCGTCGCCGCAAGGGCACCATCGCGCTACTCGAAGACCTGGCCCGCGATGTCGCCGGCTGGCCGGCGCGGGCCGTCGAGTTCTTCAAACTGATCGACCGCGCGCAGCAGCTGAATCATCCGCATTTTGAGCGACTGGGCACCGCCTCGCTGCGCGACATGGGCGCGCTGGATCTTGTCGATACGCCGTTCGACCCGCTGGCGCACAGCGTCGATGTCCGCCGCGCTAATTCGCAGCATGGGCGAGGTGAGAATCGCAACCGCTACAACATTCCGAATGTCGGCGTTTTCGTCTGGCGCATGCGCCGCTATCCGGTCACCCACACCCCGGCATACTGCGCCGAAGACAGTGGTGCGCACTGCTACACTTTCAGCGTGCTCGGCCAGGACGCACCGCTGTATCGCCGCCCGCTGCCAGAGCCCGGGCCGAACCACATCGCCGAGGAAGCGAATCTGCCAGTGCCAATCCGCCGCCGTGCGATGGAAGCAGCGCTGAGCGACATCTACGGCGAAAACCGCAGTTTCGCGATCTGGGCCGAGCAATGGGCCGGTTACGACGCTGCGCAACCGCTGCCGGCTGCGGCGCTAACCGTCGCCGATCTCTCAGGCTGGCATTACAAACCAACGCGCGACAAGGTCGCGATCGATCCGGTGCTAGGGCGATTAATGTTCCCGCCGACACAGCTGCCCAAAATAGGTGTGCGCGTCAGCTACGGCTATGGATTTTCCGCCGACATCGGCGGCGGCGAATATCTGCGGCCGATGGTGCGTCCGGCCGAGGACTTCACGCTCTATCAGGTCGGCGAAAACACCGCGATGCCGCGAATAGCCGACGCCCTGCGCCAGTGGCGCGACGATGCACCTCGGCATGCGGTGATCGAACTGATCAACAGCGGCGTGTGGGTTGAGCCGCTGCACATCCGTCTGCGTCCGGGGCAAACACTCAGCCTGCGCGCGGCGAACGGCGTGCGCCCGGTGATCCGCTTGATCGACTGGCAAACCGATCTCCCCGACGCGCTGACCGTCGAACTCGATGCCGGCAGCCGCTTCGCGCTCGACGGCGTGATCGTCACCGGGCGACCGTTGCACGTATCAGCGCCGCGCGACCCGACAAGCTCTGCGGCCGACGTTGCCGGCACGCCGAACTGCGCCGCAGAGCTGCTGATCCGCCATTGCACCCTGGTACCCGGCTGGGGCATCGACTGCGATTGCGAACCACAGCGCCCCGCCGAACCCAGTCTGGAGCTGGATCGACTCAAGGCGCGGGTGCGCATCGAACACAGCATCGTCGGCTCGATCCAACTGCAGCAGGACGAGGTCGGCAGCGATCCGATCGCGCTTTCGATCGAAGATAGCATCGTCGATGCCGCAGATGGCGAGCACGAAGCCATCGGCGGCGCTGGCAGCGCGGTCGCACATGTCGTGCTGACGATCAAACGCAGCACAGTGTTCGGTGTCGTCGAAGTGCACGCGGTCGAGCTGGCCGACAATAGTCTGTTCAACGATTGCCTTAACGTCGCCCGGCGACAGATCGGCTGCCTGCGCTTCTGCCATGTGCCGCGCCATTGCCGCACGCCGCGCCGCTACCGTTGCCAACCTGATGAGGTTGTCGCCGCAGTGCGCGAATTGCATTTGCCCGCCGTCGCTGCCGGCGACCTCGAAGCCGAACGCATCACCAGCGAAGTCCTGCGCGTGCGCCCTCGCTACGATGCACGCCGCTACGGGCAACCCGGCTACGCGCGCCTCAGTGTGCAGTGCGCAGAAGAGATCAAGCGCGGCGCCGATGACGAATCCGAAATGGGCGTTTATCACTCCCTGTTCCAAGCACAACGCGAGGCCAATCTGCGCGCACGCCTCGACGAATACATGCCGGCCGGCATGACGGCCGGTCTCTTTTTTGCTGACTGACTCGGAAGGGATGCAACCATGAAAGGCGATTTCTCACGGGTAACGTTCGATGCCCGCAACCATTTCAGCCAGGTGCTGCTGCAACAAGGCCGCGTGACCCTGGATGCCGACCCCAACGAGCAGGGCGCGATCCTGCTTCACTACCTGCGCACCCTGTCGCGAGACCTGTTCGGGCCCTATGGCGGGCCGGTGGACGATCTGGGTTTCAGCCTCAGCGTCGACACGACCGACACCACGCCGGCGTTGATCGTCGGCGCCGGGCGTTACTACGTCGACGGCATTCTCTGCGAATCCGATGGCTGCGATTACATCCATCAGCCGCACTACGTGCCGCTCGCCGCCGAAGGCAACGTCGCAGGCGATCCGCTGCGCGTGTGGCTCGACGGTCGCGGCAACGGCGCTCGGCAGTTCTGGCTGTATCTCGATGTCTGGGAGCGTCACGTCACCGCGATCGAGCATCCGTCGATCCGCGAAGTCGCCCTCGGCGGCCCCGACACCTGCAGCCGCGCGCAGGTGATCTGGCAGGTGAGGTCGCTGGAGCGAGCCGATATTGAATCCGGATTGCAACGCCGCCTCGACACCATCGAGAAGCGCTTGAAGCAAAGTCAGAGTGCGGTGGAACGCGCGCGCTGGGAAACATTGCTGGGGGACATTAAACGCGGCATGGAATTGCTGGAAAATGACCTATCAAAGGCCTGCTCGGTGCCGCTACTGACGCTCGCCCGCGACGACCTGCCAGCGCTAGCCGCCCGGGTCGACCCCGGCCAGCGCCTTGACGACCCCTGCATCACCAGCCCCGAATCCGACTATCGCGGCACAGAGAACCATCTGTACCGCGTCGAAATCCATCAAGGCAACGCCAACGGTGCTCGTGCCACGTTCAAGTGGTCGCGCGACAACGGTAGCGTGGCAACACGCTGGATCAGCGCCGCCGGCGATCGGCTGACGGTCGCCAACAGTCGCGGCTTCAGCGCCGGACAATGGCTGGAACTGAGCAACGACGAAGACGATCTGCTCGGGCGCGCGGGGCCGCTGTTCCGGATCGCGAGCGTGGATGCCGATCAGGTGACGGTCGAGGGCACGCCGGTGTGGGTGGTCGATGCGTCCAAGCCAAAAGTGCGGCGTTGGGATCAAGTTGCCTACGGCGATGTCCTGCTTGTGGCCGGCGCGGTGCCGGTGACCGAAAGCAGCGTCACCGATGCGGGTTGGATCGATCTTGAAGACGGCGTCCAGATCCGCTTTGCGCCGGACGGCGAATACCGCAGCGGCGACTACTGGCTGATCCCGGCGCGCGTCGCCACCGGCCAACTCGAATGGCCCGTGGATGCGGGCGGCAATGCGCTGCTGCAGTTACCGCGCGGCATCGAACACCATTACGCACCGCTGGGATTTATCGGCCGAACCGACAATGAAGCCAATATCGACCTGCAGAGCTGCGCCTGCATTGTCCATCCACTCAACAGTTGTGGCGCGATCGGTGCGCGGATCACGCCGAAAAAGCGTCCGGGGCCGACTTAGGATCCTGATCGAGGAACCAAACCCAAACACCTGAAACGTGGCTGCGGAAAACTGGACTCGGCACCGAATATTCGAAGGCCACGACGATGAACTCAGGGCTGCTCGTTGCCGCCGTCTGCGATCGGCCGCTCGACGATCGTCACGAGGCCTGTATCACCGTTGATGGTGATGGTTGCGCCATCGGGGATCTTGCGCAGCGCGTTCGGCAGTTGGACTGCCGGCATGCCATATTCGCGCGACAGCGATGCGCCATGGGACAGAATGCCGCCGCCCTCAAGGATCAGCCCGCTGATCAGCAGGAACACCGGCGTCCAGCCGGGATCTGTCGCGTTGACGACGAGGATATCGCCTTTTTGCACGCGACCAATCTCGTTAAGCGTCTTGAGCACACGGGCGGTGCCGGTGGCAGTGCCGCGGCTCGATCCGCTGCCACGGAAGACGTCATCGTGCCCCTCGTCCACGTCCTCGCTGTCGAAGTCGAGCGGGCGGTTACGGCAGAGGAACATCGGGTTGACCACGTCCTTGTGGTCGAGTCGGTCGAAGTTGCGCTTGCGTGCCGCGATCTTCGCTTTCAACAGCGGCACGTTGCCACGGCCCTGCAAGAGATCGTAGAGCTCTTCACGTCCGAGGAAGTAGAAGTCGCGCTGCTCTTCGAGCGTGAACCGCGCACCTACCCGGCGACCGATCTCGACGAAAGCGCGCTTGTAGGTGTAGGTGCTCACGTCGACGAAGTGCCGATGGTCGTCGCGCAGCACGCGCAGCTCATCTATATAGCTGCAGACGATCTTGAAAATCCCGGCCTTTAGCCTGCCGAACGGCTTGGCCCGGATGTTCTCCAGCACTGCGGCAAAGGCTGCTTTGCGCCGCGCGTTCGGCTGCTCCTCGAGCACGGCGGGATCATGCGCCTCCTCCGCAGCGAGGAAGGCCTGGAACGAGCGATAGTCAAGTGCCGGGTCGTCGGCCCGGCGCGGGAAGTAGATGTCGCGGTCTGAATGCCCGCGGTGTCCATGTTCGGCGAGGAACTTA
>JANMJF010000136.1:0-2007 GCA_031371245.1 Pseudomonadota bacterium
AGTTCCAACACGCAACGGCCCGACAGGACGTAGAGCATGTCGGTGGTCGCGGAGCGATGCATGCCGGGGTCTTCGTCGTTGAAGTGCGAGAGCAGGCCGGGGAAGAGCTTGTTGGCGGCGCTGGCGATTTCGTCCGGTGACAGGCTGGTGTCGACCGGTGTGCTGTCGGGCGCGAGGATGAATTCGACGAAGCGCACACCGCCGATGGGCGGGAACCAGGCCGGATGGGTGGCTTCGCCACCAGCGTCCGGATAGTTGTAGGGCTGATCGGCGCCCCACAGGGTCGAGAGATAGACGCCGGCGAGGCCGGGCACTGCAACACCGCTGACGGTACTGTCGCTCGCAACGATGGATTTGCCCGCCGAATTATGGCCGGTCACTACACGACGAAATGTCGACATTGAATGTTCCCCTTACGACAGGCGATGGATGGTTATGAGTGGCGCGCCGCGCGCTTGGCAAAGACTATCGGGCGCGTACGCGCCGCCGTCAACCAGTCAAAAGACGTAGTTCGCGCAGGCCCCGGGTGCCTAGGAAGGGCAGCCATTTGAGCGGGCCGGGCGCCAACGCGAGCTTGGGAAAGCGTTTGACGATGGCGGGAATGGCGATGCCGGTCTCGAGCTTGGCGAGCGGTGCGCCGAGACAGAAGTGCGTACCCAGACCAAAGCCGACATGACGCACCACGCCGCGATCGAAGCGCAGCTGGTCGGCGTCCTCAAACGCCTTGGGATCACGATTGGCGACCGACAGGATCAGGAATACACGCTGGCCGGTTTTGATCGGTTGGCCGTGGAACTCAAAGTCTTCGCGCGCGACTCGCACCACGGTTTTGCCCGGGCCGTCGTAGCGCATGAATTCATCCAGGACATTCTTGATGTCAACCTTGTGCTCGCGGATCAGCGCCAGTTGATCGGGATGACGTAGCAGGGCCAGCACGCCGTTGGCGATGAAGTTCGCGGTGGTCTCGTGACCGCCGAACAGCATCAGCGTGCAAGTCGCGATCAATTCGGCATCCGACAGTGCATCGTCCTGTTCGCGTGCGCGGATCAGCGCCGAGATCAGATTGTCGGCGGGCTCGGCTTCGTAGCGCGTGACAAGCTGGCGGAAATATTTCACCAGAGCGTCCATGCCGTCGGCGACGCTGCCATAGCGGCTCGGGTCATCGAGACCGGTGGAGACCAGCGGCGAGACTTTGGCCGTCCACTGTTCGAATTCGGCGCGGTCTTCAATCGGCACGCCCAGCATCTCGGCGATGATGATGGATGGTAGCGGTGCGGCGACGCTCGCTATCAAATCAAATTCCGACGGCACGCTGATAGCGTCCAGCAATTCCTCGGTCAGGCTCGCGGCCCGCGCCCGCAGTGCCTCTATCGACTTGGGCGTGAAGGCCTGACCGCACAGTCGTCGCAGACGGTTGTGCGCCGGTTCTTCCTTGAACACCATCCAGCCGCTCAGCACTTCAAAGGCCTGGCGCACCAGCGGCTCAGTGTCCGGCCCTGATAGTCGCTTGCGGATATAGGGATCGATGCGATCAGACGAGAAGCGTTCGTCGCGCAGCGCTTCGGAGACCAGCTCATAGCTGGTTACGATCCAGGAGCGATAGCGGCGATCCCAGAACACCGGACGCGTCGCGCGCAGTTCACCGAAATAAGCGGACGGATCGGCGAGCCCGGCCTCGGACATCAGATCAATATCGTATTCAGACGCGGCAATGGTGGCGGCCATGCGTGTTTCTCCCCTTATCGCTCCAACTCAGGCGACGGCGGCTTTGCGCGGTGCGCTGGCGGTTTCAGACCAGCTACGCAATTCCGGCAAGACTTCCTTGGCGATGAGACGCATGCTGCTTTCAACCATGTTGAAGGGCAAACCACCGTAGCTGACGATGGAATTCCATTCGTAGTGGCCAATGACTTCACGTCGCGCCGCCAGCGTATCGAGGATCTGCTGCGGTGTGCCGCAGGCTTGATGGGCGATGTAATCTTCGACCGCCGCATCGAGACCGAGCGA
>JANMJF010000143.1:0-5261 GCA_031371245.1 Pseudomonadota bacterium
GGCGGCTTCTACCGCTATTCGACCGATACGAGCTGGACCATCCCCCATTTCGAAAAAATGCTCTACGACAACGCCGCCTTACTGACGCTCTATAGCGAAGTCGGCGCAAGCCGTGGGCTGCCCGACTTGTGCGCCGTGGCCGGCGCCACCGCCGATTGGTTGCAAGGCGAGATGCAGGATGCGGCCGGCGGCTTTCACTCCAGCATCGACGCCGATGCGGCGGGCAAGGAAGGCAGTTATTACGTGTGGAGCCAAGCGCAAGCGGCCAGTCTGCTCGGTGACGGCTACCACGACTTCGCGCAGTTCTACGGCCTCGCTGCAGCGGCGAATTTCGAAGGACGCTGGCATCTACGCCGCCAGGCGCCGACCCGCGACGCGTCGTTGCCCGCCCTTCAAACGCAACAACAAGCCGCGTTGAAAACCCTCTATGCCGCACGTGGGCAGCGCACGGCACCGGCCCACGACGACAAGATACTGACGGCCTGGAACGCGCTCACCATTCGTGCGCTCGCACGCAGTGGTCGTCTGCTCGCGCGGCCCGCTGACGTCGCAGCGGCCAGCCGCGCCCTCGATTTTCTCGTCACGCATCACTGGCGCGATGGCCGTCTGTTCGCCACCAGCCGCCAAGGCGTAGCCAGTCTGGCCGCCTATCTCGACGACTACGCCTTCCTGCTGTGTGCGGTATTGGAATTGCTGGCCTGTCGCTGGCGTCACGCCGACCTTGATTTCGCCATAGCGCTGGCCGAGGTGTTGCTGGCGGAATTCGAAGACCGCGACCGCGGTGGTTTCTATTTCACAGGCCGCAGCCACGAACACTTGCTGGTGCGGGTACGGACCTTCAGCGATGACGCGCTGCCGTCGGGCAATGTGCTGGCGGCCGAAGCGCTGCTGGAGTTGTCCCATCTGATCGGCGAGATGCGCTATCGAGACGCCGCGCAACGGACCCTCGCCGCCGCCACCCAGGCCGCGCAACGTTGGCCGCAGAGTCACGCCAGCGCATTACTAGCAAATCATCGTGCGGCGTCAGCCGTGGGATACGTCATTCTGCGCGGTGACGACGCGCTAGAACTCACGGCCTGGCGCCAACTCGTCGATGAACACGCCGGACTATCGACGCGCTGCCAGGTGATCCCGACCAGCGCGACCAATCTGCCCGGTCTGCTGGCCGCGCGCGTGGCGCAGCCGTATGCCGCCGTCACGGCCTATCTGTGTCGCGGTGAGAGTTGCAGTGCGCCGGCCACCACGCGCGAGGAATTCGCCCAGGCCTTGTCGCGCTGAATGCGTTTCACCGCCACGCCGCAGTGGGGCATGGCAGTGCAGGACTTACCAATCGAGCTTGGCACCAAACTCGGCGGCGTAATGCGTCGCAAATTCGTCACGGGTGAAGCGATGGTTCTGGGTGCCGGCGTGGGCAATCTTGATCGCGCCAAGCAGGGAAGCGATACGGCCGGTGGTTGCCCACGGCAGCTTGTTGACCAGACCATGGAGCAAGCCGGCGCGATAGGCATCGCCACAACCGGTCGGATCGGTGACCTTGGCCGGCTTGGCGGTCGGAATGTCGATACACCCTCCACGGGTGTAGATGGTCGAACCCTTCGCGCCTAGCGTCACGATGCAGGCTTCGACCCGTTCCGCGATCGCTTCCAGCGACAGTCCAGTGCGCTCTTGCATCAGTTCCGACTCGTAGTCGTTGACCGTCACCCAGGTTGCGATGTCGATGAACGCCTTCAGATCTTCGCCGCCAAACATCGGCATGCCCTGGCCCGGATCGAAGATGAAGGGAATACCGGCCTCGTGCATCTGCCGCGCGTGTGCGAGCATGCCGTCGCGGCCGTCGGGCGCGATGATGCCGAGCGCCACGGGACCGGCATCAGCGACGCCGTTGTTAGCTGAAAAATTCATCGCGCCAGGGTGGAAGGCTGAGATCTGGTTATCGTCCAGATCGGTGGTGATGAAGGCCTGTGCAGTCAGCGCGCCGTCGATGGTGGTAATGCAGCGCATGTCGATATTGTGGGTCTTCAGCCAGCTCCCATAGGGCGCGAAGTCGACGCCGACCGTGCCCATGATGAGCGGCGCGCCACCGAGCAGCTTAAGGTTGTACGCGATGTTGCCAGCGCAGCCGCCGAATTCACGGCGCAGCTCGGGAACCAGAAAGGAAACGTTCAGAATGTGGATCTTGTCGGGCAGGATGTGGTTCTTGAACCGGTCCTGGAACACCATGATGTTATCGAACGCGAGTGAGCCGCAGATCAGGACGGGCATTGCGCTGCTACCTGTGAAGTCGGGGATGGCCGGCATGGTACTCGATTCGTCCCGCGCTGACTGATCCGCACCGCTTGATGTTGCCACTCTCGCCTGCCGTCGGCATGTTCCAATTGATGCTCGTACTGGTGCTCGGTGTCGCGCTGGAACTGTGGCTGGAAATGCGGCTCGCGCGCCTGCTGCATGACAACCCGGCGTTTTCACCGCTGTGGCACAGCCTGTGCGCGCCGCTGCTGCGCAGCGCGCTGATCGTGGCTGCCGTGTTGCTCGCCTATCCGGCGCTGTTCGGCTTTCGCGCAGGCCCACCGCTCGCGACCTTGCTGACCGCCGACAGTGCACGCTTCGGCACCCTGTTCGGGCTGGTATTTCTGTGTCGCATCTGCGCGCCACTGCTATCAGCGGTGCGCGCGCGGCCCGGCCTGCTCGACGCCGTGCAAGGCCTGCTCGCGGTAGCGCTGATGTTTGTCTGGTTCGCCGATTATGTAGGCGCGCTCAACATCAGCCTGTGGCCCGGTTTGGCAGCAGGCGCCGCGCTGGCCGGCCTGTGCATGGTGATGCCGAGTCTGGCGGCGGGTCTCGGTCATGATTTCGGCGCGCGCTGGGACCAGCGCTGCGCAACCGTCGGGCTCGATCAGTTGTGCGGCAAGAGCATGGGCATGGTCGCGGTCGCGCCGATCATGACGCTGTATGGCTATCTGCTCGGCCTGCAGATCGCTATCTGAACGGCTCGTTCAGGCCGAAGCCCGTGCTTTCGGTGCCGGCCGTGCCAGCACCTGCGCGAGGAAGCGTCCAGTGTGGGAACGCGGCTCGGCCGCGACCTGCTCGGGAGTGCCGATCGCAATCACTTCACCTCCGCCCGAGCCACCCTCGGGACCGAGATCGATGACCCAGTCGGCGGTCTTGATGACATCCAGATTGTGCTCGATGACGACCACGGTATTGCCGTGATCGCGCAGTCGATGCAGGACTTTCAGTAGTTGTTCAATGTCGTAGAAATGCAAGCCGGTGGTGGGCTCATCGAGGATGTAAAGCGTCTTGCCGGTATCGCGTTTCGACAGTTCGCGCGAGAGCTTCACGCGCTGCGCCTCACCGCCCGATAAGGTGGTGGCGTTCTGTCCGATGCGCACATAGGTCAGGCCGACTTCGGTAAGCGTCTGCAATTTGGTCGCGATAGCAGGCACCGCGTCGAAGAACCCGCGGGCCTCCTCGACCGTCATGTCCAGCACGTCACTGATGGTCTTACCCTTGTACATGATCTCCAGCGTCTCGCGGTTATAACGCTTGCCCTTACACATGTCGCAGGCCACGTAGACGTCGGGTAAAAAGTGCATTTCGACCTTGATCACACCATCGCCTTGGCAGGCCTCGCAGCGTCCACCCTTGACGTTGAATGAAAAGCGCCCCGGTTCGTAACCGCGCGTGCGCGCTTCCGGCACACCGGCGAACAATTCGCGGATCGGCGTGAAGAGGCCGGTATAGGTGGCGGGATTGGAGCGCGGTGTACGACCGATAGGGCTTTGATCGATGTCGACGACTTTGTCGAACTGCTCAAGCCCGGTGACTGCGTCGTGCTCGGCTGGACTGACGGTCGCACCGTTCAGATCACGCGCGGTGACGGCGTACAAGGTGTCGTTGACCAGGGTCGACTTACCAGATCCAGAGACGCCGGTCACACAGGTCATGAGACCGACCGGGATCTCGACATCCATGCCCTTGAGATTGTTGCCGCGCGCACCCTTGATGCCCAGCATGCGTTTCGGATCGGGCTTTAAGCGCAGACCCGGAATGCCGATGGCGCGCCGCCCGGAGAGATATTGGCCGGTCAGCGATTCGGCACTGGCACAGATCGCGGCGGGTGTGCCCTGCGCCACCACCTGGCCACCATGCACCCCGGCGCCGGGGCCCATGTCGACCACATGATCAGCGCTCATGATCGCTTCTTCGTCATGCTCGACCACGATCACGGTGTTGCCCAGATCGCGCAGATGCACCAAGGTACTCAGCAGTCGTTGGTTGTCACGCTGATGCAGCCCGATGGACGGCTCGTCAAGGATATACATCACGCCGACCAGGCCGGCACCGATCTGGCTGGCGAGACGAATGCGTTGCGCCTCGCCGCCGGACAAGGTGTCGGCGCTACGATCAAGTGTGAGGTAGTCGAGACCGACGTTGATCAGGAACTGCAGGCGCAGCTTCACTTCCTTGACGATTTTGTCGGCGATTTCGCCGCGTTTGCCCGGCAGGCTTAACTTATCGAAGAAATCATAGGTGCCACCGATCGACATGTGGGTGACCTGGGCCAGGTTGTGCTCGTGCACGAACACATTGCGCGCGGCGCGATTCAAGCGCGTGCCGACACATTCGCCACAGGCCTTCGAACCCTGGTAGCGCGCCAGCTCCTCGCGCACCATATTGGAGTCGGTCTCGCGGTAACGACGCTCCATATTCGGCAGCACGCCTTCAAAGGCGTGCTTTTTCTTGTAGGCGCGGCCGCCGGCCTTGAAATAGGTGAATTCGATTTCGGTCTCGCCGCTGCCATGCAGGATGACCTGGCGGATGTCGGCCGGCAGTTCGTTGAAGGCGGTATCGACGTCGAAATTGTAATGCCGCGCAAGTGCGGTGATGAGCTGATAATAATAGGCGTTGCGTCGGTCCCAGCCGCGGATTGCGCCGGCTGGCAGACTGATGTCAGGACGCTGCACGATGCGCTGCTCATCGAAAAACTGCACCACGCCCAGACCATCACAGGCGGTGCAGGCACCGACCGGATTGTTGAACGAGAACAGCCGCGGCTCGAGTTCGCTAATGCTGTAGCCGCAGACCTTGCAGGCGAAACGCGAGGAGAACACCAGATCTGCACCGGCGACAGCGTGTTCGCCCGCCATCGGCACCACACGCGCCACGCCCTCGCCCAAGCCCAGGGCATTTTCAAAGGATTCGGCCAGGCGCTGCTGCAAATCTTCACGCACACGGAAACGATCGATGACCACGTCGATGTC
>JANMJF010000146.1:0-8012 GCA_031371245.1 Pseudomonadota bacterium
TGCAGCAGATAGCCGCCGGTGGTGTGCAACACCCCCTTGGGTTTACCAGTCGAGCCCGAGGTGTAAAGAATGAACAGCGGATCCTCAGCGTCCATCGACGTCGGCGGGCAATCATCGGAGGCCGTCGCCATCTCCTCGTGATACCAGTGATCGCGGCCGGCGGTCCAGGCAATAGCGTTACCGGTGTGGCGCACCACCAGCACCGCTTTCACGCAAGCGCAACTCTCCAACGCCTTATCGGCATTGGCCTTGAGCGGCACCGAGCGACCGCCGCGCAGTCCTTCGTCAGCGGTGATCAAGGCCACACAGTCGGAATCAAGAATGCGGTCTTTTAATGCGTCCGGCGAGAAGCCGCCGAACACCACCGAATGCACCGCGCCGATGCGCGCGCAGGCCAGCATCGCCACCAGCGCCTCGGGAATCATCGGCATGTAGATCGAGACCCTGTCGCCCTTGGCCACGCCGCGCGCCTTCAGAACATTGGCGAAACGGCACACCTCGCCGTGCAACTCGCGATAGGTGATGTGCTTGTGCGCCGCTGGATCATCACCTTCCCAGATGATGGCCACCTGCTCGCCGCGCGTAGCGAGATGGCGGTCTAAACAGTTGTAGGCGACATTCAAACGCGCGCCTTCGAACCAGCGGATAGAGGCCGTGTTAAAGTCGCAATTGGAGACCGTGTGCCAGCGCGCATCCCAGCTCACGAACTGGTCGGCCTGCTCGGCCCAGAACTCGTCGGGCGCCGCCATCGAGCGACGATACATATCGCCATACTGTTGCTCGTTGATATGCGCTGACGCAGCGATCGCGGCCGGGATCGAACGGACTTTGCTCTCGGACATGGGACGGCGCTCCTCCTCGATTGCGACCCTGCACGTGCCCGTCGAGGCGTGGCGCCGAGAGCAGAGATCCGCTCGCACACCATGCGCTGCGGGCATCCGGCGGCGCGGGAAAATTGGCTTTGGAGTTTAACACCGTGGGCGCCTCGCGGCGCCATGCCAACAACATTAGAAAGGACACCCGTGACTCAATCGGCCAGCCTGCAAGACCGTCTCACTATCGCCATCGCCGCCGTTGCTGCCGCCTGCCGCGTGACCCGCCACGTGCAAAATCGCCAGCAACACATCGAACGTCACAGCAAGGACGACATGAGTCCGGTCACCGTCGCCGACTACGCTGCCCAAGCGGTCATCGCCCGCCATCTGGCTGATGCGTTCGGCACGCTCACCATGGTCGGTGAGGAAGATGCATCGACCTTGCGTGAAGCGGGTCACAGCGCGCTGCGCGAGGAAGTAGCGGCTGCGGCACGAGTGGTGTGGGCCGATGCCGGCAGCGCCGATGTACTGGATGCCATCGACCTCGGCAATCACGACGCCAGCGGCGAGAGCTACTGGACGCTGGACCCGATCGACGGCACCAAGGGCTTTCTGCGCGGCGGACAGTACGCGGTTTCACTCGCGCTGATCGAAAAAGGCCAGGTAGCGCTGGGTGTACTCGGCTGCCCAAATCTATCCGCAGACTTTGCCCGTTCCTTCGACGACCCGGACCCACGCGGCTGCCTGTTCTACGCCACGCGCGGCGGCGGCAGTTGGTCGGTGCCAGCCGATCGCCCGCACATCGCAGCGCGGCGTCTGGATGCCAGTCGCGAACAAGACATCAGCGCCATGCGTGTCTGCGAATCGGTCGAGGCTGCCCATTCGCGCATCGACGACAGCGGCCGCATCGTCGAGTATCTGGCCGCGCGCGGCACACCTGCGCGCCTCGACAGCCAATGCAAATACGCGGTGGTGGCGCGCGGCCAGGCCGAGGCCTATCTGCGTCTGCCGACCCGGCGTGACTACGTGGAGAAGATCTGGGATCACGCTGCCGGCATGATCATTGCGGAGGAAGCCAGTGCCATCGTCACCGATGTTCTCGGCCGGCCCCTAGATTTTTCCAAGGGCACCGGACTTAGCGCGAATCGCGGCATACTGTGCGCATCACGCGCTTTTCATGGCCCCATCCGTCAGGCCATCACCAGCCTCGGGCTGTGCAACGAAAGTTGAGCGGCGCCTGTCAGCTGTAGGCGGCCAAGGCTGCGGGCACATGGTCGAGACGTGACAGCGGAAAGGGTTTGCCGACGCCATATCCCTGGGCATAGTCCACGCCGACTTCGGCCAGTACGCGCAGAATGTCGTCGTTCTCGACAAACTCAGCGATGGTCTTCTTGCCCATGACCTTGCCGACATCGTTGATCGAGCGCACCAACGCTCGATCGAGCGGGTCGGTATGCACGTCGCGCACGAACATGCCGTCGATCTTCAGATAGTCCACCGGCAGATTCTTCAGATACGCAAACGACGACAGGCCACTGCCGAAATCGTCGAGCGCGAAGAAACAACCCAGCGCCTTCAAGGTCGAGATAAAACGGCTGGCCTGGGACAGATTGGAGATCACCGCCGTCTCGGTGATCTCGAAACAGATCTTGCTGCTTGGCACGCGCGCCGCCCGCAGTAGATCGATGACATAGCCGAGGAAGGATTCGTCCGCCAAGGTCAGTCCCGAAAGATTGATCGAGCACATGTCGAAACGGGCGAACTCCTGGGGATTCTGCACTGCCCATTCGAGCAGGTGCGACACCACCCAACGGTCGACTTGCGCCGCCAGGTTGTAACGCTCAGCGGCTGGCAGGAAGGCGCCGGGCGGCACTTCCGCACCGTTCTCGTCGATCATGCGGATCAACACTTCGTAGTGTTCATAGCGATTACGATCGCCAACCACCGGCACGATAGGCTGCACATAGAGAAGAAATTGATCGGTCTCCAGCGCGGCCTGAATCTTGGTTACCCACTGCATTTCGCCGTGACGCTTGCTCAGCGCCTCGTCGTCGCGCAGAAAGGTATGCACACGATTGCGGCCCAGATCCTTGGCCGCGTAACAGGCGGTATCGGCCTGTTGCAACACTTCGGTGACGCTGGCTGAATCGCCATTGATGGGCACCAGGCCGATGCTGACACCGACCCGGAAACGCTTGTCGTCCCACACGAACTGGAAGTCCTCGACGGCGGCGCGGAAGCTCTCCGCCACGCGCTGACTCTGGGTCAGCGGGCAATTCTCCATCAGCAGACCGAATTCATCGCCGCCCAGGCGGGCAATGGTGTCGCTGGCGCGCACCTTAGTGCGCAGGACATTGGCCACTTGGCGCAGCAGTTCATCGCCTGCCACATGACCGCAGGTGTCATTGATGACCTTGAACTGATCCAGATCCAGATAACAAATCGCGTGCTCTTTGCCATTGCGCCAAGTCCCTTCCAGAGCATATTCGATGCGCGCCTCGAATTCGCGGCGATTGACCAAGCCCGTCAGCGCATCGTGGGTGGCCTGGTAGGACAACTCCTTGGACAGTTGATGGGCCTCGGTGATGTCCTGTATCTGCCCGATCGCGTACTGATAAATCGAGCCCGCGTCACGCACCGCAGAGATATGGCACAACACCCAGATCGGATGGCCGTCGCGATGGAGATAGCGTTTTTCGAGCTGATAGCGTTCGATGTGACCCGCCACCAGCTCGTGATATTGAAACAAGCCAGTCTCGCGATCGTCAGGATGGGACAAGTCGCGCAAGGCCATGCCGACGACCCCATCCGCGGGGTAGCCCAACATGTCGGTGAAAGCCTGGTTGGCATGCTGAATCTGACGTGCCTCGTTGACGATGATCATGCCGATCGCCGCGCTGTCGAAGGCGCTCTTGAAACGCTGCTCGCTCACGAGCAAGGCCTTTTCGGCCATGCTGCGTTCGGCTATCTGCGACGACAGTTCCTGATTGCGTCGCTTGAGCTCGTCGGTGCGCTGTTCGACTTGGGATTCGAGTTCGCGATCGCGATGTTCAATTTCCGCCAGCATGCCGTTGAAGTCTGCGCACAACTGGCCCAGCTCGTCCGTGGCGATGACCGGTGCGCGTGAGCTGTAGTCGCGCGACTCGCGTACGCGGCGCGCGACCATGCTGAGACTCATGATCGGCTGATAGATGCCACGCAGCAGGCGCGTCGCCAGCAATAATGCAGCGGCGATAGCAATCGTCGTCATGACCACCACGAATTCGATGTCGTTGAGCACGCGTTCGCGCACTTCCCCTAGGCTGGCGTCGACCGTCACACGGCCGACGACATGACCGTCATGCACGATATCGACGCCGACTTCAACGCTCGACAGCGCGTCATCCTGCCCCGCTGGCGAGAGTTTGAAAGCGGCGTATCCACGCTCAGTCAGGGTGTCGATGCGACCCGCAACAATAGCGCGATCGCCGTCGAGAACATGCAGCGCGCCCTCGGCAGCGCGGCGATCGCCGCTGGCCACCGCGCCGGCACTCGCCAGCGCTGCCATGCGTGCGTGGGATTGGGCGCGATTGAATAAAGCCTCACGCGCGCTGAGATAGTCGCGATAAGTGAGGGCCGAACCAGCCGCCACCAGGCCCACGATCATGGCCAGTAAAATGGCGAAGCCGAGCTTCTGCTTGATGGAAAGTGAGTTGGGCACGGTCGGTCGCTATCGCGTGATGGGCAGTTCGGGATTCGTTATCAGGCATATCGGCCCTATAGCGAAAAAGTTCAGGTGCGCAAGCGCGCCGAGCAGCTGCCACCCGAACGACCGTCGTCTGCTATCCTGCAACCGGCTCACGTTGTGGGAGGCGTGCAGCCAGCGCGACAATAACGCCTCAGGTCGGGCTCGTGCGGGTCACGCTGAGGCACACCGTTCAAATTGGGAGGGGATGATGAGTACGACAGCTGTAGCGTTAATTGGCATGGTGATGTGGTCGGTGGTACTGACCTTCGGTCTGGTCTTCACACGCACCGCTGCCATCATGCGCAAAGAGAAAGCGCTGAACGAGTTTCAGGCCGATGGCCGTGACATGGGCCCGTTCGGGCTGCGCATGACGCGCGCCCACGCCAATTCGCTGGAATTTCTGGCAGCCTCCGTCGGCCTCATGTTGCTGGCCGTCGCGACCGGCCACACCGACATCACCGACAAACTCGCCATGATCCTGCTCTACTGCCGCGTCGGGCAGTCGGTGATACATATCATCTCGACATCGGTGCCGATGGTGATGTGCCGCGCCACCCTGTTCAGCGCACAGATGATCATCCTCGCCTACTGGGGTTGGATGCTCTGCGGAGCGCGCTGAACGGGCCTTCCCGGACGGCATCGGCGCGCGGCGGAGGACACCGTCACGCCCGCCATAGCGGCCAACACAAAGCACGCCGACGCGCCACCGGCCGCTGATATCGTGTCGCGCTGGATCAGGCTCAGGCGATCCTTTACCTTGGCTTCGGGCTAGCAAAAAGAATCAGAAGGAGAGGTCCCATGGCATATACCGCTGATTACGACAAATTCAAATTTCCGGAAAACGCCTTCAGGGGCAAGCGCGTGCTGATCACCGGCTCTGGCAAGGACGGCGGTATCGGCCAGGGGCTGGCACTGGCGGCCGCCGCCAATGGCGCGGCGGTGGTCGGTGTGCATTTCCACTCCAGCTATCGCGATGGTTTCGACATGGTCGATGCCATGCGCAAGAACGGCGTGAAAGCCTTTGCCATGCAGGCCGACGTCACTAATACCCGCGACCTGTGGGCCTCGCGCAGCTATGTCATCGAACAGATGGAGGGCAAAGGCCCCGACATCGTGATCTGCAACTCCGGCCTGACCGAGAAAGGCTATCGCTTCGGGCGCGCTCTGCCGGAGATCGACGGTGAGAGCCGTGCTGAGCGCCGCGCCCGCGTGCGCCGTGAGTTCATCGAGAACCTCGCCGAGTCCAAGCTGGTGATGGACACCAAGATTGACGGCTTTGTCTACATGACCCACCTGTGGGCCGGCGAAGCGGTCTATCACCACCATCCCGTGCAGTTCATCTACATCTCGTCCATGCAGTCCATCGAGCCCGGCGTGGCCGTGCCCGGCTACGTGGTCGCCAACTGGGCCGTGTTGCGCCTGCCCGAAGTATTGAAAACCAACCTCGGCAAAGCCTCCAATATGGCCAGCGCCTGCTGCCTCATGCTGCCCTTCGTACGCACCGGCATGACCGAAGAATACGCCGACAACACCAAAGTCTTCGGCCGCTGGCAGCCGCGCATGCTGGAGCCGTTTGAGGCTGCCCATGCCGTCAGCCAGCTATTGTCACGACCGGCGGACGAGCTGGATCTCGGCCATTTCAAGCTGGGCGTTGAGGGCACGGTGGATAAGATCTCGTTGAAGTGGTCGCAGGTGAAGCTTGAGGTCAGGAATGAAGCGCTGGCCTGGAGTGACGCGAATCCGGTCGTGAGTTAGGGGTGGACTGGCGGGGTGCGTTACGGGGCGCACTCCTCCCTCGCGAGACGTTCTCCAAGCCTGGTTCATGAAAATGATATTTCTCATTTCCAAAATGTGAATTTCGCACTAACCTTGCACAGTGGCATGCCAGGCTAAGTCGGTCGTGGTCCGCCCCGCCAGGGTCGCCACAGGCACGAAAAAAACGGACGTTGCAGAACGGGGGAAGGACATGGCGAGCACCCAGAACATCCGCATCACAGCGCAATCACTGGCCACCTTGGAAGCGTTCAGCGGGCTGCCGGAAACAGCGCGCGAAAGAATCGCCGCCACGCTCCATGGTCGCCACTATGAAACGAAAAAAACCATCATTCGAGCGCAGGATCGCGATCAGAGTGTCTACTTCGTGCTGAGCGGCACGGTCAGGATCACCTATCACGCCGGCCGCGGTCGACAAGTGTCGTTTCGCGAGATGCATGCGGGTGAGATGTTCGGCGAATTGTCCGCTCTCGATGGCGGGCTGCGTTCGGTCGAAGTCATCGCCCAGGGCCCGGCCCTGGTCGCCTCAATGTCCGATACGAGTTTCCGCGCCGTGCTAAACGATCATCCAGCCGTCGCGCACTATGTGTTGGGGCGTCTGGTCAATCTCGTCAGACGGCTGACCGATCGTGTCGTCGAGCAGGCTACGCTCGGCGTCAACAATCGTATCCACGCCGAACTATTGCGTCTCGCGCGCGCGACCGGGCAGCAAGGCAACTGCATCACCGTCGAAGGACTGCCAACCCATGACGAAATAGCGGCACGCATCAACACCCACCGTGAAGCCGTCTCCCATGAGTTCACGCGCCTGAGAAAGGCCGGCATCATCCGTAAAGAAAAGCACAAGGTGCTGACCATCCTTGATGTCGAACGCCTGGAGCGCATGGTGCAGGATGTCACGCGAGAAAAAACACCGAATGCGCCCGCTACTCACCCTAAGCCGGTCGTGCCAGCGTCACTCCATCAAGTCGGAACTGCGCGGCGTCAGATCTCGCCGCGACCATAGGCTGCCGAGCGCAAGCGCCTTCAGAGGCTCCAGCGCCTGCTTGCGCAGACGGATCTGATCGTTCGAAACATCTTTAGGGACGAGGATGCGCGGCTGCGCTTGCAGACCGAGATAACGCGCGAGACAAACCACCGCCTGCTTGGCCGCCAACATCGCGCCTTCGACCGCGGCGATACCGAAACTGTTGCGCACGAAGTCCCCCGCCACCACGATGCTCGGCACCGTCGTGAAGGCTTCCGGCCGGTCGTGCCAGGAGCCGACTTCGTTCAGGAACAAAGGCGCGTCCTCGTTACTGCGATAAGTGACGGATTCGACGTCGGCTGGGCGCTGACCGAGAAAGGCCAGCACTTCTTCCAGCAGCAACTGCTGTCGATAGTCTTCCGACAATCCACTCAAGGCCCGCACGTCCGTCGCGACGGCATTGATATAGGTCGCATCACCGGTCTTCCACAATTGCGAAAGATCGACGCAGGACAGATCGAATTCCGACTGCACGAAGGTGATGTGTTCCTTGGGCATGTCGGGAATCTTGTGCCGAAACTGGATATCTAGCGAGGCCATCGCCGCACTCTGCAGCTCGCGGATATTGCCGAGCGGCGGCGGCGCGCCGAGGCCAGCGCGCCGGAAGCGCGAGGTGGCGGCGAACAGCGCGTCGTCGAGCAAGGCCGAGAGCTGCTCGATGGGTACGGCC
>JANMJF010000148.1:0-3606 GCA_031371245.1 Pseudomonadota bacterium
CCTGATATTCGTCCGCCAGTTCCGAATCCATGACGATGCCGCCGCCCGCCCAGCAGTACAGCCGTTGGCGCTGAAACAAGAGCGTGCGTATCGCAATACTGGTATCCATCTGGCGGTCATGGGACAGGTAGCCGATTGCCCCGCAGTAAATACTGCGACGGGTCGGCTCGAGTTCTTCGATGATCTGCATGGCGCGCAATTTCGGCGCGCCGGTGATGGAGCCGCCAGGGAAGCAGCTGCGCAAGGCCGCCAGCGCATCGACGTCGGCGCGCAACTCGCCACGCACAGTGCTGACCAGATGATGGACCCGCGCATAGCTTTCCACTGCGCACAACTGCGGCACCGCCACACTGCCGACCGTGCAGCTCTTACCGAGATCGTTGCGCATCAGGTCGACGATCATGACATTCTCAGCGCGATCCTTGGCGCTCGCGGCGAGCTCGGCGGCCAGCGCCCCATCGCGCACCGGCGTGCTGGCACGCGGACGCGTTCCTTTGATCGGTCGGGTCTCCACAGCGTGACCGCGGATCGCGATGAAGCGTTCCGGTGACGAACTCAGAATGGCCGCTTCCGGGAGCCGCAGGAAGGCCGCGAACGGTGCAGCGTTCAAGCGCCGCAAGCGCAGATAGGCATCGAACGGATCGCCCGCCGCGCGCGCCGAAAAGCGTTGCGAGAAATTCACCTGGTAACAATCACCATCGGCCAGGTAGCGCTTGATGCACGCAAACGACGCTGCATATTCAGCAAAACTCAAGGCCGGGCTAACCGCCGAAGTGACCATGAAATTCGGCGCCAGTGCAGCGGGTGTCAGGGTCCGTGGTACCGCGATTGACGCCAGCGCACGATCGACTTCGGTACGCGCCAGGCCACGATGCACAAACCACGCACATTGGTGCAGATGATCCACGATCAGAGCGCGGTCATAGATACCGACCGCCATTTCCGGCAACTCGATGTCGCGCGCGGCACGCACCGGCAAGCGTTGCCAGCAGCGTGCGAGATCGTAGCTGAAAGCACCGATGGCGCCGCCGCAGAACGGCAGATCGAGCGTTTCGCCGGGCGCGCCCAGCGCCGCGCGTAACAAGTCAAACGGATCATCGCGCGCCGTGCGCCGCGTCTGCCCGACATCGATGTAGGTCACGCCAGCAATGGTACGCAAACACATCGCCGGCTCCCAGGCGACGATATCGTAGCGACCGGCACCGGGCACGAAGCGACAACTGTCGAGAAAAGCGAACCACGGACCTGCGGCCAGGCGTTGCACACGCACGGCCGTATCGGGCCAATACTCGACCTCGATGCGATGCAGGGGCGCGATCTGCGTCATTGCGCCAGCCACCCAAGCTTCGCCACCGCCGGACCGGCGAGTTCCGCCAGTGCCATGCGCAGCGCATCGAAAACACGCGCGCCGAGTCGCGGCACCGGTGCGGCGCGGCGCGCCTGTCGAGCCCGTGCCGCGTCGATGGTGCGACGTCGCGCGGTCGCGATCGGGTCGCTCGTCACGCGCTCAATTGCTCGTTCATGCCACGCACTGTAGACCAACGGCGCAAACAACGTCGATGGTCACCGTCGGTGTTCATTCCGTGCCTGGCCCCTAAAAAAAAGCCCCGCCGAGGCGGGGCCTTGTGCGGCGGCCGCTAAAGGCCGCGCGAATCAGCTGTGGGCCTGGAACGGGTGATCGACCGAGCCCTTCTTGGCAACCACTTCCGAAGCCTTCGGCGAACGTGCAATAGCGCGTTGGATCGATTGCTTGGTGGCCTGGTAGTTGTAATCCTGAATCTTGGCGTTGTCTTCCGCCAGCCAATGGATGAACACACCGACGCAGATGAAGATGTCGTCAGCTTCAGCGGCCGGGATGGTGCCATCTTCGACGCTATCGGCAACCGCCATCGCGACGCCGCGCTGCGCTGGGCCGAACATCTGCACCGCCTGTTTGGAACCCTTGATGGTGACCTTGTTGAACATCACGGTATTCGGCTTGCACGCCAGATTGGGCGCAACCACCGCCAGCAGACTGCTGAAGCCATCCTTGTTGTTGGTGATGGAATTGCAGAAAGCGGCTTCGACGGCACTGCCGCGCGGCCCCATGATCAAATCGATGTGGGCGACTTCGTTACCCTCACCGACCAGCGATTCCCCGACCAGAACACGATCTACTACTGCCATGCCTTGTTGTCCTTCTAGTGCTGCGGATTGTGCAGTTTGAGTGGCAAAGAGTGCTTTGAAAATCGACATTGCGCCAACACCTCGCCAGCGTTCGTATGCGCGCACCGCCGTGCTCGGATACACGTGCGGTTTGTTTTTGTCAGGCGAGACGCGCTTGTAGCAGCACCACCGCGACGCATGCCACGGTCAGGTCCGCGCTGGTTCCCGGATTGACGCCTCTTGATTTCAGTTCGACGTCAAAGGCCCGTAAAGAAGCGACGGCGGCGCGTGGATTCTCGCACGCTTTAAGGGTCGATTCCACCGCTCGGGCGCGCGCACAAACCTCCATCGCAAGCGTCATTCCGCACTTACGCACGACGTGTGTATCAGGGCTGGCGGCGAGCAAACGCAAGTAGCAGGCAGTGGTCGCCCAGGGCAGAGATCGCCAACGCCGACGCGCTGCGATGAGTGCCGGCACACCGAGTTCGAAAACTTCCTGGTAGTCGCTGACATAGGCTGCGGCAATGCGGTCACGTGCGGCGGCCAAACGCATCGCACTCAACAGATCAATAGCCGGTGTCTCGCGCACATCAGCCGTCGCGACCTGGCCAAGACCCGCCGGTTGCGCGATGCAAATAGCACGAAAGCAGGCCGCCGCGTCGGCGCGATCAAGCGTCGCGAGTACACCCGCGAGTCGCTCACGCAGATCGCCGGCGGCTGTGCGCTGGACCGCCGCCGCCAGCGGCGCAAGCAAGAGCACGATACCGAGATTGGTATTACAGCCGAGCGCCGCGCTGGTCGCGGCGACGGCCGTTTCGATGCGCTCCCCGACACGCGCCTGCGGCATCGTCAGACACGGCACGGCGACACGTGCACTGCGCAGAAAATCTTCGGCGTTCATGCCGTGCCCAGGCGCCCACAGGCTGACGTTACCCGGCTTGAACGCCACCACGTCCAGGCGGCAAGCCTTGGCCAGACTGGCGGCCAGATCGTCGCGTGACACCGTCATCGAGATGCGGCAGCGAGTGTGATGCGGCGCCAGCAGGCGGCCACCAACAAGGTGCTGATGTCGATGCCTGTAACAAACTGCAAGCCTTGCCAGGCCGGGATGCCGTTGACCTCAGTCACCAGCCAGCGACCGTCAGGGGCACGCAGTAGATCGACACCTGCATAGTCGGCATCGACTGCCAATGCGGCGGCTTCGGCGAATTCTACCAGCGCGTCATTCAGAGCCACGGCATGACAGTCCGCGCCTTGTGCACGATTGGTGATCCAGTGGTCGCTGACACGCTCCATGGCGGCCACGGCGCGACCCCCCTGCTGCAGCAAGACCCGCGCCTGATGGCGGAGATTCGCAGCTGGATCAACGCCGGCGCACGCGACGACTGAGCCGTTCGCCAGCGTCACAAAGCTTGGCGGGCGAACGGGCAGGGGCGTAGCCTCACTCGACATGGACTCGGG
>JANMJF010000164.1:0-4626 GCA_031371245.1 Pseudomonadota bacterium
GCCAGCCTTGAGGGTGACACCGCGCGCTCCGAGCGTATTGGCCAGCCAGGTGATGCAGTTGAGCGGTGAACCGAGCGCGGCCGCACCGGCACCGGTCGAGATGATTTCGCCATTCAGGGTCACGACGATGCCGCAGGTCGAGAGATCGACGGCAGTCGGCTTGACGGCGCGATCACCCAGCACCACCACGCCGCAGGAGGCATTGTCGGCGATGGTGTCTTGAATCTTTATCTTCCAGTCGGTGATGCGCGAGTCGACGATTTCGAAACAGGGCATGACGAAATCTGTGGCGCGGATGACATCGGCATTGGTCACACCTGGCCCGCACAAGTCGTGCTTGAGGATGAAGGCGATCTCGCCTTCGGCGCGCGGCGCGATGAGGGTAGTGCTGGCCGGCACTTCGGCACCGGTCGCAAACATCATGGTATCGGTCAGATAACCGAAGTCGGGCTGATGCACGTTCAGCATGGTCATGACGGCCTTGCTGGTCACGCCTATCTTGGTGCCGACCACACGCTCGCCGGTCGCCAGTCGGCGCTCAAGGAAGCGCCGCGAAATGAGATAGGCATCGTCGATAGTAATGCCGGGCGCCTGGGTGGTGAGCGGCGCGATGGTGGTGCGTTTGACCATCGCCTCGAACAAGGCGTCACCGAAGGTCGTGATTTGGCTTTGATCCATTTTTCGTATCTTCCGTCAGAGACAGCGCGCGCGGCGCCTCACAGTTTCAAACAAACGTTGCGCAATTCCGTGTAGAACTCCAGCGAGTGCACGCCACCTTCACGGCCGATGCCGGAATGTTTGGCGCCGCCAAAGGAGGTACGTAGATCACGCAGGAACCAACAATTGACCCAGGTGATACCGACGTTGATCTTCTCGGCGACACGATGGGCGCGCGCTGCGCCCTGGGTCCAGACTGTGGTGCACAGACCGTAGTCGCTATCGTTGGCGAGCGCGATGACCTCGTCCTCGTCGTCGAAGGGCTGTAGATGGGCACAGGGTCCGAAGATCTCTTCCTTGATGATGGGTGAGGTCTCCGGCAAACCGGTCCACAAGGTCGGTTCTATCCAATAGCCACCCGCGAGTTCGTCCGGCATGGCGGGGATACCACCACCAGTGATGACATTGGCGCCGAGTTCGCGCGCCCGTCGGTAGTAACCGAGTACTTTGTCGCGCTGCTGCTGGCTGACCATCGGGCCAAGGCCCGTGGTGGCATCCTGCGGCACGCCGATCTTCAAACCCTCGGCGCGCGCAGCGAGCGCCGACACAAAGCGCGCGAAGATCGGGCGCTCGACATAGACCCGTTCGGTGCCCAGACAGACCTGGCCACAATTGGCGAACGTCGAACGTGCGATGCCATCGACCGCCGCGTCGAAATCCGCGTCAGCGAACACCACGCCGGCATTCTTGCCGCCGAGTTCAAAAGACACCGCGCGGATACCGACCGCGGCGTTCTTCATGATGGCGGTGCCGGTGAGGGTCTCGCCGGTGAAGGTGATGGCATCGACTAAGGGATGGCGCGTGAGATATTCGCCGGTCGAGTCGCCGCCGAAACCGTTGACCACGTTGTACACACCCGGTGGCATGCCGACTTCGTTCATCACTTCGCCGAGCAAGGTCGCGGTATAGGGTGTTTCTTCCGAGGGTTTGACCACGACCGTATTGCCGCAGGCCAACGCCGGCCCAACCTTCCAGGTCATGAGCAGCAGCGGCAGATTCCACGGACAGATGACCGCGATCACGCCCTTCGGTACACGCACGCCGTAGTTCAAAGCGCCGGCGCCGTCGGGTGTTTCCATGCGGAAACATTCGGTCGGCACGTTACGGATGATGTCGGCGAAGACCGTGAAATTGGCGGCGCCACGCGGAATATCGATATGGCGCGCCAAGGAATAGGGCTTGCCGGTGTCGCGGCATTCGGCGGCGAGGAATTCCTCAAAACGCTCGTTGATGCGGGCGGCGACCTTGAACAGCAATTCGCTACGCTCAGCGATACTCATGCGACCCCACGGTCCCTTGCGCGCCGCACGCGCCGCGCGCACCGCGCGATCGACATCGTCCTCGTTCGCTTCATGAATGCGCGCATGGACCTTGCCGAACACCGGATCGTAATCATCGAACAACCGACCGCTGCCCGAGGCGACGAACTGCCCGTCAATGAAATTTTTCATCTCGGTCACGGCCGTCACCACCGAATCTCGCGCCGTCATCTCAGGTCACCACGCTCAAGAAGCTCTCGTTGATCTTACGGTCGTGATAGAAGATCGCGCGGCCGAGCTGCTCGGTCTGCCAGGTGATGGGTTCACGATCGGGATACCAAGTGTAGTCGCCGCAGAACACCTCGTTGCGATTGCCCGAGGGGTCAAAGAAATAAATCGTGCGCCCGCGGGTGATGCCGTGGCGAGTCGGGCCAATATCGATGGGAATATCGTGCATGCTCATGAGATCGGCGGCGTTCAGCACTTCCTCCCAGGTATTGAGCAGGAAGGACGCGTGGTGGAATTTGTTCGGCGCCGGGTGCTCGATGAAGGCGATGTCGTGGGCCTTGTTGGAGCACGAGAAAAACGCACCCATCATGTGCTGGTCTGGTGTCATCACGCGCTCGGTCAGGTTGAAACCCAGCACACTGACGAATAGATCCGTGACCTCGGCGAGATTCGGCCCGTATAACAGGCCGTGATCAAAACGACAGGCTTTCATGCCCTTCAAACCTTCCGGCCACGGATGAGGATTGAGATTGCCGACACTGGTACCGAGGTGATCTTTGTCGGCATAAAGTTCGATCTGATGGCCGCTCGGGATCGTGAAGCGGATGCGCTGACCACAGCCCTTCAACTCGCCGGCGGCTATGCGCTCGACGGCACAACCATGGGCGCGTAAGGCCGCTTCAAAGCGCTCGAGATCAGCGTTAGAGAGCACCTTGAAGCCGAGGAAATCCATACCCGGCTGGTCGGCCTCGCGCAACACGATGGAAAAACTATCGTGTTCGTCCCAGCCCTTCAGATAAACCCGCCCTTGCCCATCCTCGCCGGTCTTCAACAGACCCATGCGCTCGATGTAATGAGTCAGTGCCGGGCCCATTTCCATGACACGGATAGCGCAATGGCCGGGCCGCAATACTCCAGTGAATGACATCGTCGTTTCCTCCCAAAGGCGTGAACGCGCTTCAATCGCGCGAGTTTCAGCTCACCGCGCTGCGCAACAAACCGAGGGCGCGTAAAGTCAACGGACCCTCGGGTATCAATTTACAAGCTAGACAAATGCCAGCCGCGCGATCTTCTTCACTGATCTGCGCACGACTCATCTTGAGCGTGCGATAGCGCGCACCGTCCACCACCTGCACGCGGCAGATGCCACAACCGCCGCCACGACAACCGACCGGAATGCCGCGCCGTCCGAGTCGCTCCATCGCCGCCAGCACATTCTGCGCGCTTTTGCACGGGAAGCAGATGCCGCTGTCAGCGAGCGTGATCTGATACTCCTCGCAAGCGCTGCCCTCGGCCTGGTGCATCGTGTGGGTCATCAGAATTTTTTGAACAACGCACTGCGTCGCGCGGGCAGTGCTGCGTCGGCGGCGGTGAAGAAGTGTTCCATGAAGATGTGTTCTTCGAACAGACGCCCGCGCATGAGACTGGTAAGGCAGGCGTCGATCATGGCGGGTGGACCGCACAGATAGGCTTGCAGGCCGGCGAAGCGGCCATCGAACAGACGCTCGGCTACCTCGTGGACGTAACCGCGCTCCCCCGTCCAACTCGTATCGTCAGCGGCTGCCGATAGTGCCGGTACATAGCGCAAGTGCGGATGGTGCGCCACCAGCGCCTTGAACAGCGCCTCGTCATAGAGTTCGCTGCGCGTGCGCGCGCCATGAATGAGGGTGATGGCGCGTGTGTCCTGGTCTTCCAACAGATCGAGAACCATCGCTTTCGGACTCGACAAGCCTGAGCCACCGGCCAGCAACAGCAGCGGCGCAGGCGCCGACTTGCGCACGAAAAAGCGGCCTAGCGGCGCGGTGAAGCTGAGTTCGTCACCGACTTTAAGCTGCTCATGCAAATAAGTGGTGCCGGCACCACCCTCGACCTTGCGCACATTGATCTCGATGTCATGGCGCGCGCTCGGCGCACTGGCGATTGAAAATGCGCGCGGCTGGGCCAGGCCCGGCAACTTGAGATTGAGATACTGACCGGCCTGAAAGACCAGCCCGTCACCATCGAGCGCCAGCCAGATACCCTTGATGGTCGGCGTCAGATCGTCGATGCGCGTCACCCGCCCACGATAATCGCCGATCGCGAGTTGCAGCGCGTCGTGGTCTTCGTCGATCTCGGCTTCAATAGTGACATCGCACTTGAGCGTCGCGCAGCACGCCAGCGCCTTGCCTTCTTGCCGTTCCAGATCCATAAGCGCGAACGACGAGGCGTGGTGATGATCGACCTCGCCGTGCAGGACATCGACCTTACAAGTGCCGCACAGTCCGTGGTTGCAGGCATAGGGCAGCCAGATGCCGGCACGCAGCGCGCCGTCGAGCATGCTCTGGCCATCCTCCAGTTCGAGGGTCTCGCCCAGCGGTTCTATGGTCAGTCGGAAACCCACGGCCGTCGCGCGCGCTCAGTAGCCGATGCCGTGCAGGCCATC
>JANMJF010000183.1:0-5017 GCA_031371245.1 Pseudomonadota bacterium
GTTGACTGCTTCCGGACCATCGCCACCGCCATCGGCCTTGAAATCCATGAGATGGGCGTACATCGAATCGAGATCGGTAGTGAGGTCGAAGACCTGAGTCACGTATTGATCACCACGATCGCGATAGGCAACCAGGCCCACGCGGATCTCGGGTGCCGGCTGGGCACGCGCCATGGTGGTGGCGATAGACCAGATCTTTTCCTTGGCCGCATCGATGAAGCCGCCCATGCTGCCGGTGGTATCGAGCACGAATACCAGGTCGACGCGTGGGCGATTCTGATTGACCGGTAGTAGCGGCTGGGCTGGGGTTGCCACTGCGTGGGTCGGCAGCGCCACTGCTGCGTTGTGGAGGCTGGGATACAGCGCGATGGCGCCGATGGTGAAGGCTGCGAGAGCCAAGCCGAGTAGCTGCTGTTTCATGATTTTTGTCCTTGCGTGAATGAATGGTCAGATGTGCCGCTCAACGCGGCGATGAAAGTGATTGCAACGCCTGCTCGGCGGCGCGTGCCGCGTTTGCGAAGCGCTGCTCGTCGTCTGTGCTGGCGTGAGTCGCGCGGCGCGCGGCACCGAGGCGGGTCGGTAACAGCGCACAAGCGGCCTGCACCAGACCCAAGCTCCACAGGCTAATCAGCACGCTGCCGGTTTCCATCAGCGCCCAGCAGCCCACCGCCAGCGACAGCGCGCACAAGCCGAGATCGGCCAGCGCGGTGAGCAGACTCGAATGGAACAGCAGCACGCGGATCAGCCATATCAACGTGAGATGGGCCGCGACCACGGTCAGCAACGACGGACAGAACAGGGCGATGGCCAGCGCCGCCAGCAACCAGCCCGCCAGCAGAGTGACACGCCCGTTACGCACGCGGCTGCGCATGAGCAGGAACAACACATAGGCAAGTGCCAGCGCGGTACACAGCGCGCGTGACAACAGCACGCCGCTGCATAACGGCGCCAACAGCACGGCGAGCACGCTGCCGATAACACTCAAGGCAGCCGCGAACAGCAGCGCGTCGATGAAACTCAAGCGCTTCATGACTGCACCCTCCGCTGCTTCTCGCGCAACAGCGCGACTTCGACCTCAGCCTCACTGACGGTGTTCGGCGTGGAGCACGCCGTGTACGCCTGCTCGCCCGCAGTCGCCGTCACACCGGCTGTCACCGCCGCCTGGGCACGCAAGGCATCGAGGCGTTGACGGTGATCGAGCGCACGGCTGGCGAGTGCCACCTGGCTGTCCTTTAGCCCTTGCTGACGTTTTAACAAAGCGTCCTCGTGGCTCGTTGCTTCGAGCTTGCGCCGCACCAGGCCGCGCGCCAGTTCGTCCTTGCCCGCGCCCAGACACAAGCTCAGTTCATCGTCGAGCTGGGCAACACGCGTCTGGCACTCGGTGATGGCCTGGACGAGACGCGCGTGCTCCGCGCCAAGACGGGCCTGCTCAGCGTCTTCGCCGGCCAGTATTTCCTCCATCTCACGCACCGCCTGCTTGAGCAGCGCGGCGGGTTCCTCGAGACCGTCGAGCACAGCGTTCAGATCGGCGCGGAACAAACGTCCGAGTCGGGTCATCAGGGTCATGGCATTTCCTCCGCATTGGTGATGGAGGCACTCTAAGGGTGGCGCGAGGGCAAGTGCAGGCGCGCTTTGGTAAAAGCGCGGCGCCGGTGTTTACATTGGGTTTACAAAGCGCGCCAGCACTTCTTGTTATGCTCACCCGCCAGCCCACTCACCCGCCGGGACCTTGAGATCTGTTCGACCATGACACCCAAGCCGCGCATCCTCATCGTCGAAGACGAACCGGCCATTCGCGCCGGCCTCATCGACGTGTTCACTTACCATGGCTTCTACATCGAGAGCGCCGTCGACGGTAACGACGCTTGGCATAAGGCCCAGCGTGGCCCCCATGATTTGATCCTGCTCGATGTCATGTTGCCCGGCATGGATGGCTTCGAGATCTGTCGGCGCATACGCGCACGCGATCGCGAACAAGCCATCATCCTGCTCACCGCACGCAGCACCGATGAGGATGTCATCCACGGCTTGTCGCTGGGCGCCGATGATTACGTCGCCAAACCCTTCTCCATCGCCGAATTGGTCTTGCGCGTGAATGCGGTGTTACGCCGCGCACGTGTGCTGCCGGGTGACAGCCCAGTGCTCGAACTGGGGGACGAATTGGTGGTTGATCCCAGCAATCTGATCGGTCGTCGCGACGGTCAGGATCTTGTCTTCACGCGCCGCGAAATGGACGTGCTGCAATATCTGCACGCCCATGCCGAACGCGCGGTGTCGCGCGAAGAACTGCTGCGCAAAGTATGGGGTTATGCCAATGCGCTGGAACTCGAAACCCGCACGGTCGACATCCACATTGCCAAACTGCGGCGCAAGATCGAGCGCGACGTGGCCACGCCGCGGGTGCTGCTGACGGTGCGCGGCGCGGGTTATCGGCTGTTGCCGGCATGACGCAGCTGGTGAAACTGCGGCTCGTACTGGCGGTGTTCTTCCTGGCGCTGGCGGGCCCCGCCGTGGCGCTGATCTATCAGGCCTATCAACGCCTGCAATGGGAGACTTTTCATCAGCATCAAAGTCTCGCCGAAACGTTCGGCAGCCGCGTCGATCAGAGCTTGCGTGACCTGGTGCGTTTGGAAGATGCGCGCAGCTTTACTGAATACAACTTCTTTAACATCGTCTCACCGGCCACCGATAGTCTGCTGCAACGCTCGCCGCTGGCGGTCTATCCACCGCTGGTCAGCGTGCCAGGTTTGATCGGGCATTTTCAGGTCGACACGCAGGGCGATTTCAGTGCACCGTTTTTGCCACCGGCCGACATCGATGACACGCGGGCCGGTATCAGCGCGCAGGAACGCCAGGCACGCCAGGCATTAGCGGCGCGCCTGCAAGGCATTCTTGCTGCCAATCGTCTGCTCGGCACGGGCGTCCACGACAAGCAGCGCTATCCAGGCGCGCCAAGCCCAGCGATCGACCGCGAAGAAAAGGCGCGCGTCGAGCGCGATGACGGACAACTCGCGAGCGCAACGCCAGCTACGCTCGTGACTGATGCTCCAGCGGCGCAGGCCGCATTCGATGTCCTCAACGAGCGTGCCTCCCACCGCGACTCGTCACTACCCGCGTCCGCCGCCAACAGTCTGGGTCAGGTCGCCGATTTGAAACTGGAGCAGCAGTTTCAGGGCAAGGCGGTGATGGCCGATGCGCAAAAAAAAGAAGATCAGGTCGTGCCGGCGGCCAAAGCCAAACGTGTGTTGCGCAAAGAAGCCAGCGTGCAGTACGAGTTGGATGTCCCGCCAGCCGCGCAGGCGCTTGGGGATGAGCGGCGGCGCACGAATAGTCCGCTGCGCATTCGCACCTTCGAAAGCGAAGTGGACGGTTTCGAAACCAGTCTGCTGGCGAGCGGCGAACTGGTGGTGTTTCGCAAAGTCTGGCGGGACGGACAACGTTATGTGCAGGGTCTGGTCATCGATCGCGAGCGCTTCTTTGCGGCGCTGGTTACCGCACCCTTCGACACTAGCGGGCTGGCACGCAGCAGCAGCCTGCTGGTCGCACGGCGCGGCGAAGTGCTGGCCCGCGATGCCGGCGCCGAGTCGCGCGCTTACGACACGGCGGGCGCACTACGCGGCACCTTACTCTATCAATCGCGAATGTCCGCACCGTTCAGCGATTTCGAATTGATCTTCAGTGTGACGCGCCTGCCGGCGGGGCCGGGCGCGGTGGTGATCGGCTGGTTGGCGGCCGTGCTGGCCCTGGTTTTATGCGGTGGCACCTTGCTCATGTATCGCCTCGGCGCACGCCAGCTGGCACTCGCGCGCCAACAGCAGGAATTCATCGCGGCTGTGAGTCATGAACTAAAAACGCCGCTCACGTCCATCCGCATGTATGGCGAGATGCTGCGCGAAGGCTGGGCGCCGGAAGGCAAGCGCCAGGCCTACTACAGCTTCATCCACGACGAGGCCGAGCGCCTCACCCGTCTCATCAACAATGTGCTCAATCTGGCGCGCATGACCCGCAACGAACTGCACGTCGAGTTGCGCGGCGTGACAGTCGCACAGTTGGTGGATCTGCTGCATTCCAAGCTCGGCTCGGTGGTCAGCCATGCCGGGCGTCGCTACGAGTTGAACATCGAGGCTGGGCTGACCGAGCGCATGGTGATGGTCGATCTCGATTGTTTCACGCAGGTGTTCTTGAATCTGATCGACAACGCGCTGAAATTCACCAGCGGCGAGCAGGCTCTGCAAATCAACGTACGGCGCGATGCTGAGCGTGGCATCGAATTCGCAGTGCGGGATTTCGGGCCGGGTATCCCCAAGGATCAGCTGGAACGCATCTTCGCGCTGTTCTATCGCGGCGAGAATGCCCTGACCCGCGCCACCGCCGGCACCGGCATCGGACTGGCGCTGGTCAAGCGGTTGGTCGAGGTCATGCATGGCCGCGTGTCGGTGGTGAACCGTCAGCCGGGCGCGGAGTTTCGCGTGCTGTTGCCGCTCGCCGCGAGCAGCGTGGCCTTATCCGGAACGGTCAGTGCCGACAGGCTGCGGTCGAGCGCGTAGAACTCGAAGAAATCGAAGCCACGCTTACCACATCAAATCGTCCGGCACTTTGTAATCGGCATAGTCGGGGTCTTCGAGGATGTCCGGCTCCGTGCCATCGCGCAGCACCAGCATCGTCCGCGCGTCGCGTGCGGCAATACGTTCGGCGGTCTCGCGCGTCACCACCGCAAAGGCTTCGCGAAAGCGCACCACACCCAAGCTGCCCTTGACCAACGCCAGATGCTGCTCGGCGGTCACGTAAATCTTCTTGATCTTGCCCTTCACAACAAAACGGAAGGGGGTTTCGCCGTCCTTAGTCGAAACACGCTGGCTGTCGATGATCTGTTCCAGCTGCACGATCACCGCGCGGCGCTCGCGATCGGCCTGGCGCTGGCGATTGAGCTCGCGATCCCGTGCGGTCTTGTCCGCCTGCGCCTGCTGCGCTTCGCGCTGCGCGGGCGTGGGCGCGGCGGCCTTGGCCTTAGGCTGCT
>JANMJF010000235.1:0-4928 GCA_031371245.1 Pseudomonadota bacterium
TGTATATGGCGCCGGAACAAGTCCGGCGCGAAGCACCGGTCTCTCACAGCGACCTGTTCTCGCTTGGCGTGGTGGCGTACGAGCTGCTGACCGGCAAACATCCGTTCCACGGCGAGAACATCGACGCCATTGAATACCGCATTCAGAACACCACGCCACTGCCGCTGCGCGAGCTGCGCGGTGACGTGCCGCAGATCTTCCAGCGCATCATCGACAAGGCACTGGCCAAGCGCGCCCGCAATCGCTACAAGTCGGGCCTCGATATGGCAGGCGACATCGCGCTGGTGTTCGACTTTCTCAAGCAGCCTACCTTTCGGCTGACCCAGCAGGAAAAATATCACCAGATCGAGAATCTGCACTTCTTCCGCGATTTTCACGACAGCGACCTGTGGGAACTGATCAATGCCGCAGAGTGGCTGCGGCTCAGTCAGGACAATGAGATCATGCAGGAAGGTCAGGCTGAAACGGCGTTTTACGTGCTGGTCAGCGGCGAAGTTGTGGTGCGCAAGAGTGGCCACGACATCGTACGGCTCTATCCCGGCGATTGTTTTGGCGAGATGGGCCTGGTCTCGCGCCGCCCGCGCACTGCGAGCATCGTTGCCGTCACTGATATCACGGTCATGAAGCTACGCGACGTCGTGATCGATCGCACCTCGATCAATTGCCAGCTCAAGTTCCAACGCCGCTTTCTCACAGCACTGATCGAACGCCTGGAACACGCGACGGAACGCATTGCGACGGGCAGCGCCCTCGGCTGAGGGCTTTACTCGGCCGCTCTCCGTCACTCAACACGCGAGGCCCCATGGCGACACGTCTCGAATCACCCGCCGAACGCACTGCTATCACGCTGGACATGACCATACGTCTGCTGCAGGAGCAGCAGGCCTTGACCGCCGCCCAAGCTCTGCAGGTCAAAAAATCGGTCAACCCTGACGATGACCGTCATCCCTTCGTGCAGCTTGCCGATCTCGGCCTGCGCGGCGCGGGCGCCAAACGCGAACCTCTGAGCCTGGAAAACATTACGCGCCTGGTGGCCTCTGCGGCAGGGCTCGGCTATTTCCGCATCGACCCGCTCAAGATCAATGTCGAGGCGGTGACTGCCCTGGTCTCGCAGGCCTACGCCACGCGCTTTCAGTTCCTGCCAGTGGTCGTCAACGAGCAGGAAGTGACCATCGCCACCGGTGAACCCTTCGCCAACGAGTGGGAAGTCGAAATCGCGCGTGTGCTGAAGCGCAAGGTTGTTCGAGTGTTGGCCAATCCGCGTGACATCGAGCGCTATCTGCGTGAGTTCTACGGCGTCAGTCGCTCGATCTCCGGCGCCAGCAATAAGAGCAGTCTCGCCGCCCGCAGCCTGGTCAATAATTTCGAACAACTGACCGAACTCGGTGCGGTCGGCGAGCCCGATGCCAACGATCGACACGTCGTACATCTGGTCGACTGGCTGCTGCAGTATGCGTTCGAGCAGCGCGCCAGCGACATCCATATCGAACCGCGCCGCGAACAAAGCAATATCCGCTTTCGTATCGACGGCGTGCTGCATCTCATTCACCAACTGCCAACCGCCGTGATCGGCGCCATCATCAGTCGCGTCAAATCGCTGGGGCGCATGGACGTCGCCGACAAGCGCCGTCCACAGGATGGCCGCGTGCGTACCAAGGTGCCAAACGGACAGGAGGTCGAGCTGCGTCTGTCGACCATGCCGACCACTTTTGGTGAAAAGCTGGTGATGCGTATCTTCGACCCGGAGAAAATTGCCCAGCCTTTTGAACAGCTCGGCTTCACGCCTCACGATCTAGGCCTGTGGAACGACATCGTTGGCCAACCCCATGGCGTGATGCTCGTCACGGGTCCGACCGGCTCGGGTAAGACCACTACGCTTTACTCGGCCTTGAAGCGTCTGGCGCGGCCCGAGATCAACGTCTGCACCATCGAAGATCCGATCGAAATGGTCGAACCGCAGTTCAATCAAATGCAGGTGCAGCCAGCCCTGGATATCGATTTTGCTTCCGGCGTGCGCACCCTGCTGCGTCAGGATCCGGACATCATCATGGTCGGCGAGGTGCGCGATCGAGAAACCGCCGACGTAGCCATCCAGGCCGCGCTGTCCGGACATCTGGTGCTGTCGACCTTGCACACCAATGACGCCCCCTCGGCCGTGACGCGTCTGATGGACATCGGCGTGCAGCCCTTCTTGATCAGCGCGACCCTGCTCGGCGTGGTCGCGCAGCGCTTGATCCGAACGTTGTGCCCGTTATGTAAACGCCCAGGCAGCGTACTGCCCGATGCCTGGCAAGCGCTGGTTTCCCCGCACCGCGTCGCTGTACCGGCGACGGTAATGGCGCCGCTGGGCTGCGACGAATGTCGCCACACCGGCTATCGGGGACGCGCTGGCATTTATGAAATCATGCGTCTTAGCGAGATCTTGAGCCAGTTGATCAAGCCCGACATGCATGTCGCACAACTGCGTCAGGCCGCGCTTAAAGCCGGTATGCGTCCGCTGCGTCTGGCCGGCGCCGTCAAGATAGCCGACGGGTTAAGCACGCTCGAAGAAGTGTTGAGCGTGGTGCCGGCGCCAGAGCGCGGCTAGCCGCGCGGATGGTGCTTGGCGTGCAGGGCCTTCAGGCGCTCGGCGGCGACATACGTGTAGATTTGCGTGGTGGAAATATCGCTGTGACCGAGCAGCATCTGTACCACGCGCAGATCGGCACCATGATTCAAGAGATGCGTGGCGAAGGCATGGCGCAGGGTATGGGGCGACAGTGTGGTCCGTACGCCGGCCTTCAAAGCGTAGCGTTTGATCAGATACCAGAACGCCTGACGTGTCATGGCCGCGCCCCGTTGAGTCGGAAACACGGCATTGCTCGGCCGACCGCGACACAGTTCACCACGCGCCTCATTAACGTAGCGCTCTAACCAGTCGAGTGCCTCTTCGCCAAGGGGCACCAGGCGTTCCTTGGCGCCTTTGCCCGTGACTCGCACCACGCCCTGGCGAGTATTCACCTGCGCTACTTCGAGGCTCACGAGTTCACTGACCCGCAAGCCTGTTGCATACAACACCTCGAGCATGGCGCGATCGCGCAGTCCAAGCGGGGTGGTGACCATCGGCGCGGCGAGTAGTGCGTCGATATCGGCTTCACTCATGGTCTTGGGTAGGGAGCGTCCGAGGCGGGGGGCACTCAAACGCACGGTCGGGTCAGCGCTAGACACACCTTCACGGAGCAGGAATTGGTAGTAGCGGCGCATACTCGACAGGCGGCGCGCCTTGGTACGCGCAGTGAGTTGGTCCGCCTGCCCGAGAAAGTCGAAAAGATCGGCCTCGGATGCGTCATTCAAGCGCAGACTGCGGCCTGCAAGGAAATGCGCAAGCGTAGTCAGATCACCTCGATAGGCGGCCACCGAATGGGGACTCAGGCCATACTCAATCCATAGATGATCGAGAAACCGCGCCAGCGTCTCGCCAGCCTGTATACGCGCGCTCAATCGTTTACTCTATGCCTCGTCACGCGCCGCACCTCAATAGAGCTGCGGCGTAACGCACCATCGGACCGCAACGAGCAACTGCGGCCGACGCCCCACTATCTGAATATGCCCGTTGCGAGCGGAGGTCGCCCTCGCCATGCTTGAATCCTGGTTCAGTCCCAATCCCGCCGATCTCGCCACGGTCGAACGCAGCGCCGAGGCCCAACAATGGGTCGATAGCCAGACCGCCGACCTCGCCCTCTACCACTACGAATCCTGCATGTTCTGCGCGCGGGTGCGAAAAGCCATCGTGGGCTTGAATCTCAAGATTGAATTGCGCGACGTTCTGCGCGATGCGAACCATCGTCAGGCGCTAGAACAAGAAGGTGGGCGCACGACGGTGCCGTGCCTGCGGATCGGATTGGGCAAGGACGGCAGCTGGATGTACGAATCGGCTGACATCATTGCCTATCTGAGCGACCGATTTGGGGAACCCGGCGGCGCCGCGACCAACTAGATCGCGCACCGCGAGGCTTAGCGTGTTTAATCAGCGCGAGCAGTGATCTTTTCCTTGATGCGTGCAGCCTTGCCGCGCAGGTCGCGCATGTAATACAGCTTAGCGCGGCGCACGTCGCCGCGGCGCTTCACTTCGATCTCGGAAATGATCGGGCTGTAGGTCTGGAATACACGCTCAACACCTTCGCCATGAGAAATCTTGCGCACCGTGAAGGAGGAATTCAAACCACGGTTGCGCTTGGCGATGACGACGCCTTCAAACGCCTGCAGCCGCTCGCGCGTGCCTTCCTTGACCTTGACCTGGACCACCACGGTATCGCCAGGGGCGAAGACTGGCACCTGGCGTTGCATTTGTTCCGATTCGAGCTGCTCGATGATATTCGCCATGACGTTATTCTCTAGGGGGGATGCGAGCGCGCGATTCTACAGCAAGTCAGCGGCGCTTTTCATCCCAAAATCTTCAATCGTCTGAAGATTCCCTCCAGGTGCGCCGATAGATCTCAAGTGTGGCACGGTCCTTGGAATTCAATCCCAGGCTCGACAACAGATCCGGGCGCCGCTGCCAGGTACGACCGATGCGCTGCTGGCGGCGCCACGCAGCGATCTCGGCATGATGGCCACCCAGCAGTACCGCCGGCACAGTTTGACCGTCCAATACCTCCGGTCGAGTGTAGTGTGGATGGTCGAGCAGGCCGTCGCTGAAGGAATCTTGCTGGGCCGAGCGCTCATCGCCGAGGGCGTCGGGCAAGGTCCTTACGATGGCATCGATCATGAGCATGGCAGGCACTTCCCCGCCGCTCACGACAAAATCGCCGACCGAGCATTCCTCGTCGACATCACGCGCCAGCAGGCGCTCGTCTATGCCTTCATAGCGACCCGCCACCAGCACCAGATGCGGGCAGGCAGCCAGACGAGCCACGTCGCGCTGGCGGAAGCGTCGGCCCTGAGGTGAC
>JANMJF010000260.1:0-1520 GCA_031371245.1 Pseudomonadota bacterium
ACGCTAGGAAATACAACCGACCTTTTTGGCTCGGCAATGGACTCCGCAAAGCAGACGCCGCAGGACGAATCGGGACGCCTATGGGATGTGGTGTTCATGGCGGCCCACGCCGTGAGAGCGCAAACCGGAGGCGGTGCACAACAGGATAGGGGGGAATGGTTTGATGGGTTCGGTGATGAATGGATTACAGGGTTTAGACGATCCCCAGGTCGCTGCGGCCGCCGAGCACGCGAGTCGGGTTTTGCAGGCACTCATTAATCGCAATCGGCACCCCGACCTTCCATTGATCTCAACGCACAGGACACTCGATTTGGTCGAAAAATTGCTGATCCTTCGCGAAGTCGAGATTGCGAAACGGAGCATAGATAGCTTCGATCTGTTTCCATCGCCGCGACACGGGCAGAGGCGTCGCGCGGCATGAATCTAAGACGCGCGCTCTGCCGGCCATTTCGCGGAAGAATGCTGACGGCGACGGCCACGCTGAACTGCGAAAAATTACGTACCTGCACGGGCAGACTTGCGGCTACGGCGCGATGCGCCGACACTTACGAGCGGGGCGCCGCCCACTTCAGGCGTGGTTCCGCAGATCGGGAGTTAAGCGCGCTTTCTAACGGCAAGTGAGTTCCACACGCCGCCAACACTAGGGGAGTCATCATGTCTGCCATCATGTCGATACCGGAGTCGCGCCGATTGATCGTCGGCAGCCGCAACGACAATCCCGCACAGTGGACGCCCTTTACCTGGGACGATCCCCTGCACGGTGCGCAGGCCAAGGGCGAAGTGGCTGTAATTCGGCCGCAGGGCACCTCCGGCAGCTTGGCTGCGGGGCTGTGGCGTACAGGGCACAACATCGCTGGCTGTAATGCCGATGGGTCGTGTCAGATCGACTACTCCGCGCCTCTCGGCGACGAAACGATGGTGATACTCGAAGGGACGGTGAATATCACCGAGACCGCCAGTGGTCGTAAGCACCGCGTTGGCGCCGGCACCATACTCAGCCATCCCAAGCATGTTGACCTGCACTGGGACATCGAGGGGCCGTTCCTGAAAAAATTCTGGGTGATCTGGAACAGCCCGCAGCCGGCGACGGCCGAAGATCGCCTGTACGTCGCGAACATTAGTGACGAGCCGGCGGTATGGGCCCCCTTCGAATGGCACGAGCCGGGGCGCGGCGCCGGGGTCTGCGGCGAGATCCACACAATTCGACGCACCGGCTCTACCGGTACCTACATGTGTGGTCTATGGCGCACCGGCGTTGGGATCGTCGGCTGCAAGGCCGATGGTTCCGCCACCGCAGTTTACAGCGCGCCGCTCGGCGATGAGACCAGCCTAATCTTAGAAGGTCGCGCACGCGTAGTGAATGAGGAAAGCGGCGAGGCCTTCGACGTCCAGGCTGGCGACGTTGTGTGCTTTCCGTCAGGTGTGCCGGTGCGCTGGACGTCGACATCGCGTTATCTGAAAAAGTTCTGGGTAATTACCCAAGAGTCCGCGCCCGGGGCATGAGCACGGCAGGCGGCTCC
>JANMJF010000275.1:0-21608 GCA_031371245.1 Pseudomonadota bacterium
TTGGAAACAGCGCCCGCGCAGGCAATCGAACACCTGCGTCGCGCGGTCGCTTTGGATCCGGAGTATTCAGCGGCCTGGAAACAGCTCGGCCGCGCGCGGGCCGCCAGCCGCGCGGCTACGGATGCGAGAGCCCCCTATTCCCAGGGTATCGAAGTCGCGGCGCGGCGCGGCGATATTCAAGCGGCAAAAGAAATGCGCGTGTTTCTCAAATGACTGGACAAACAATAAAGCGCGACCCGCCTTAGACGCTGTGCAAGCGCAACGCACCCGTCAAGTCACTCACCTGCGCGAGGCCGTGTCGATCCAGGTAATCGATCAGGCCGGCGTTGATGGTCTTGCATAGCAGCGGATCGTAGAAAAGCCCGGTGCCGACGCCGACCGCAGTCGCGCCGGCGAGCAGGAACTCGATGGCATCGGCGGCCGAGGTCACCCCGCCCTGGCCGATGATCGGAATGCCCAGCGGACGCGCGACCTGCGCGACTTGAAAGGTCTTGAATACTGCGATGGGCTTGATGGCGGGCCCCGACAGGCCGCCGTGGTTGTTGCCGAGCACGGGACGCTGGCGCTCGATATCTATGCTCATGCCCATCAGCGTATTGATCACTGCCAAACCATCGGTGCCGGCCTCGATGCAGCGCCGCGCATTGTTCGCGATATCGGTCTGGTTGGGTGAGAGCTTGGTGATGAGCGGTTTGCGGGTGGCGCGCCGGCAAGCCGCCACCACCCGCGCCGACATGTCCGGATCATTACCGAAGCTCACGCCACCTTCTTTGACGTTGGGACAGGAGATATTGATCTCTATGCCATCGATAGGCGAGTCGTCGAAGATGCGCGTGACTTCTTCGTATTCCTCGAGCGTCGAACCCGAGACATTGGCGATAAAACGAGTTTCACCGAAATCGAGAGTCGGCAGGATGTTATCGACTACCGCGCGCGCGCCGGGATTCTGCAGTCCGATGGCATTCAACATGCCGCCTGGCGTCTCGTAGACACGGTGCGCGGGATTACCCAGACGCGGCGCGAGCGTCGTGCCCTTCAGGCAGATGGCGCCGGCATCGGCGTTGGAAAAGCCTTCGACGCGGGTGTACTCTTCGCCGAATCCGACGCAGCCCGACAGCAAGACCAAGGGCGTGCGTAGCCGCAGGCCACAAAAATCGATCGCCAGACGCGCCTCGTCATGCATGGCCGGCCTGCCGCTCGCGCTGAAGACGCACTGTGTTCAACATCATCCTCTACGAGCCTGAGATTCCGCCTAATAGCGGCAATATTATACGGCTGTGTGCCAACAGCGGGGCGCGCCTGCATTTCATCGAACCTTTGGGTTTCACTCTCGACGATCGTCAACTGCGCCGCGCCGGCCTCGACTATCACGAGTACGCCGATGTTCGCAGCCACGCCTCGCTGGCGGCCTGCCTCGCCAGTTTGGGGCCGGTCAGTTTGTTCGCTTTCACCACCAAGGCCGCCACAACGCTGCCAGCCATCTCGTTTCCCCGCGACACCGCCATGGTGTTTGGTCCGGAAACCCGTGGCCTGCCTGAGCATGTGCTGGCGCGTGTCGCGCCCGAGCAGCGCGTGCGCATTCCGATGGTCGCGGGCAGCCGCAGTCTGAACCTGTCCAACGCGGTCTCGATCGCGCTATTCGAGGCCTGGCGTCAGCACGGTTATGCGGGCAGTGTGGCTAGTGCGACATCGGCACCGCTTAGTGCCGAAGAAAAAAGCTGAGCGGGATTGCGGACCGGTGCAGAACGCGCGGCCCGCCAATGATCATTCGCAGTCGAGTACGTCAGGCGATGAGATCAGCGGCGGGCTCACTGTCGGGTCATAGCTCACGGTGCAGGCACCGGGATGAGCGATCTCGGCCGGCGCGAAACCATTACCACTGAGTACATAGCCGTTGCCGACCGGGTCGGTCTGAAGCGCGCCGCGCAGAGCCGTTTCGTTTTCAGGATAACCATCGGCGTTGACCTTGATGGACTTGCCTTCGAGCATGACGGTCGCGCTGTTGGCGCCGGTCGCCACCCAGACCGCGTGCACCAGCGCGGCCGAATTGCGCATGGCCAAAGTCAAATCGTCGAGCGCTGCCTTGCGCGACTCGCGCTCGACATTGGCGAAACCCGGCAAGGCGAAAGCCGACAAAATACCAAGGATGACGATCACGGAAATAGTATCGCGCAAGGCAGAGTAGGCGCGGAGCTTGTCCATGGTCGAGACTCCTGTGCAGTACAAGTCAGCCAGGAAGGGCTGTCCTTTACGCTATCGGCCGGCCAGGGACCGAACTTTAGGCGTTCGAGATCAGCGCGCCTCGACGGTCGGGTCGCGAGCCAGCAGGTCGCGTACCGCCGCACGTGGGGTGGTAGTACCCGCCAGCACGCGCGCCACTTCGGTGGCGATCGGCATATCGATGTCCCAGCGGCTGGCCATGGCACTGAGGGCGCGTGCGGTGGCCACACCCTCGACCAGCGCGCCAACGCTGGCCTCGGCTGCGGCGACCGAATCGCTTTGCGCCAAAGCCATGCCAAAACGGCGGTTGCGCGACTGGTCATCGGTACAGGTCAGGACCAGGTCACCCATGCCGGACAGCCCCATGAAGGTCTCCATGCGTCCGCCACGGGCGACGCCGAAACGGGCAATCTCGGCCAGTCCGCGCGTGATAAGCGCGGCGCGGGTGTTGGCACCCAGGCCGAGGCCATCGGCGATGCCGGCTGCAATGGCGATGACATTCTTCAAGGCGCCACCGATTTCCACGCCGACCACGTCATCGGTGTAATAGGGGCGGAAGGCCGGCCCGTGCATGGCATTGACCAGCTGCGCGCCCAGCGCCGCGCTGCTTGCGCCTACCGTGATCGCGGCCGGGCTGCCACGCATGATTTCAATGGCGAAATTGGGACCCGAGACCTGCGCAAACGGTAGTGCAGGGCCAAACACATCGGCGACGATTTCGTGGGCCATCTTGCCGGTTTCGAGCTCAAAGCCCTTGCTCGCGCAGGCTACCGCCGGCACCGCCGGCAGCGCATCGCGCAGCGTCTGCAGCGCCCCGCGCATGACCTGATAAGGCACCACCAGGAGAACGAAGGCCGGGGTCGCTATAACGCTGAGATCAGCCAGTGGCGTGATGCCCTGATGCAATTCGATCTCGCGCGCAAAACGAGGATGATGGCGACTCGCGCGCAACGCTGAGATAGTGGCGGCGTCCTTGTCAAAAAGCACAACATCACGCCCGGCACGGGCACAGACGCTGGCCAGGGCACTACCCCAGGCACCCGCACCCACCACCAGCACTGGCGCTTCAGTCATTTATGCGCGCCGCGACCGCACGCAGAACTCAGTGGGCAACGCTCGGCGCTTGCTCGCTCGCCATGCGCCGCTGCAGCTCCTGGGCATAGAGGATCTCGAAGTTGACCGGCGCCAGCAGCAATTGCGGAAAACCGCCCTTGGTGACCAGATCACAAATCGCCTCGCGGGCGAAGGGAAACAAGGTATTGGGGCAAGCGGTTGCGAGGATCGCGCCGAGATGTTCTTCGGGAAAGCCACGGATGGTGAAAATACCCGCCTGCTGTACTTCGACCAGATACACGGTGCGCTCTTCCTGGCGAACCTTGACGGTCACGGTCAGCACCACTTCGTGGTTCTCGGCGTCGAGCGCGGTGGTGCGATTAGCGAAATGCACATCAGCCGTGGGGTTCAGTTCGCCGGTGAAGACCGCTGGCGAATTCGGCGCCTCGAATGAGACGTCCTTGACATAGATCTTCTGGATGGCCAGCTGGCCGGTGATGGCCTGTTGGCCAACACCTTGCGCCGTATTCTCGTCCGCCATGACAGTCGGGCTCCGGTAAGTGTGATAGTTAATTCGTGTGCGACTACTGGGCGACTAAGCGACCGCGATCGGCAGGTTGTCGGCACGCCAAGCGGCGATGCCGCCCTTCAATGCATAGGCTTCGGTCATGCCCTGCCCTTTGAGCTTGCGGGCGGCCTGACCGGCGAGGTTGCCACTGGCACAGCACACGATGACGGGCTTAGCGGCAAGCTTCTTGAGCTTCTCGCCGGCCGTGGGCAGGTCGGCGAGCGGAAAGTGCACGGCGTCGATGATGTGGCCGGCGGCGAAGTCCTCGGCACTGCGGATGTCGATCACAGCCGCGCCTTGGCGATTAATGAGACTGACTGCCTCCAAGGCGCCAATGCCACCGACGGTGGTGATGGTGTTGACCACCAGCAATCCGAGTAACACGCAGAATGCTGTCACCAGCATCCAATGGTTCAAGGCGAATTCACTTAACTGTTGCATGGTGGCCAGACTGGTTGCAGGTGGAGGCGGTCATAAGGCATTGGCGCACACCGCAGTCGGCGCGCGGCCGTATGATACACTCAAAGCCTGCACCGAGAATCGCTGAACCCGACACGAATAAGCCTTCGTTTTGAGCCGATGCCGCACGCCACACACCCTGTCATGTTGATCGTTCTCGATGGCTGGGGTCATAGTCAGGACACTGCCTACAACGCCATTCTCGCTGCCCGCACGCCGGTCTGGGATCACCTTTGGTCGCACTGTCCGCACGGCCTCATCCGCTGTTCCGGCACCGATGTCGGCCTGCCCGATCAGCAGATGGGCAACTCCGAAGTCGGCCACATGCACATCGGCGCCGGACGCCTCATCGACCAGGACTTCTCGCGCATCGGCAAGGCCATCGCCAGTGGCGAATTCGCGCACAATGCGATGCTCGTGGGCGCGTGTCGCAAGGCCGCCGACACCGGGCGCGCCATGCACATCCTGGGACTCGCTTCACCGGGTGGTGTCCACAGCCACGAAGATCACATTCTCGCGCTCATGGATCTGGCCCATGCCAATGGTGTCAAACATATTTATGTCCACGCCTTTCTGGACGGACGCGACACGCCGCCGCAAAGCGCGGCCGCGACTCTGCGCCGTCTCGAAGGCCATGGTCGCGAGCTGGGCAACGCCCAGGTCGCCTCGGTCATCGGTCGCTATTTCGCCATGGACCGCAACAATAACTGGGAGCGGGTCGCAGCGGCCTACGATTTGCTGGTAGACGGTCACGCGCCGTTCAGTGCGCCCAGCGCGCGCGCTGCCCTTGAGCTCGCCTATGCACGCAATGAAACCGATGAATTTGTGCAGGCCACCGTCATTGCGGGCCTGGGCCAGCTGCCCCATCGCATCGCTGATGGTGATGTGGTGGTGTTCGCGAATTTCCGCGCTGACCGCGCCCGCCAGTTGACCACTGCCCTGACCGCAGCAGATTTCAAGCAGTTTGTGCGCACACGCGTGCCGCTATTGGGCGAATTCGTCTGCATGACGCCCTACAGCGAACAATTGCCGTTGCCGGTCGCCTATGACTCTTCCGATCTGGTCAATACCTTCGGTGCCGTCATCGAACAGCATGGCCTGCGGCAATTGCGTATTGCCGAGACCGAGAAATACGCCCATGTGACTTTTTTCTTCAACGGTGGCGAAGAGCAGGTCTTCAAGGGTGAGGATCGCATCATGGTGCCCTCACCTGATGTCGCGACCTACGATCTCGCGCCGGCCATGAGTGCGGGCGAAGTGGCAGACAAGTTGGTAGCCGCACTGAACAGCGAGTCCTATGACACAATTATCTGTAACTTCGCCAATGCCGACATGGTCGGCCATACCGGCAACTTCGCCGCCACCGTCGAGTGCATTGAGGTACTGGATGGCTGTCTAGGGCGCGTGCTCACGGCCGCTGCTGGCCACGGTGTGGATGTATTGATCACAGCCGATCACGGCAACGCGGAAAAGATGCGCGAGTCGGATCACGAACACGGTACGCACCATCCTCACACTGCCCACACCAGTAATCGGGTGCCGCTCATTTACGTCGGGCGCGACGCCACCATGGCCAATGACGGCAGCCTCGCCGATATCGCACCGACCATGCTGGCCTTGATGGATATCGAGATTCCGCGCGAGATGACCGGTCGGTCGCTGGTCGTCTTGCGCGACCGCCACCACCACGCCACCTGATCCCCGGCCCACCCGCTCTATACCCCCAGGCTGGCGGCCGGTATGCTGCAAAATCGCTACAGGCAGGCCCGGAACTCGATAGCCTCGCCGCCCTCATACCGACGAACGAACCATGAGTGACCCCTCTCCATGCAGAAGCTAAACGCGCGCCGCGCCCTGTCGACTTTGGCGCTGACCGCCCTGTTCACGCTGTCTGCGTTTGCTGAGGATGGCGGGCGCTCCCTGCCCACAGCACCGGCCGCCCAGACGACACCCGCTGAAGACCGTAACATCATCAAGGATAGCGACGCCCTTAAAACGGCCGTAACGCCTGCGCCCGCCGAGGCAATCCCGGTCGAAGACATTCGCGTGCTGGTCGAGGTCCTGCACAAAATCAAGAGCGATTACGTCGAAGCCATCGACGACAAAACTCTCTTTGAAAACGCCATGCGCGGCATGCTGTCAGGACTCGACCCCCATTCTGCCTATCTCGATGCCGATGACTTCACCGATCTGCAAGAGGGAACCTCGGGAGAGTTCGGCGGATTGGGCATCGAGGTCGGCATGGAGCAAGGCTTTATCAAAGTCATCTCGCCCATCGACGACACACCAGCTCAACAGGCCGGCGTGCAGGCCGGCGACACCATCGTCAAACTCGACGAGATGCTGGTGAAAGGCATGGCGATCAACGACGCCGTGAAAAAGATGCGCGGCAAACCCGGCAGCGATATCACTCTGACCGTGGTACGCGAAGGCGAAGCGAAACCCCTGGTGTTCAAACTCACTCGCGCCCTGATCAAAGTCGCGAGCGTGCGCAGTCGTATGCTGGAACCCGGCTATGGCTATGTGCGCGTCGCACAATTCCAGGCCGCGACCGGCGACGACGTACTGAAACAAGTCGGTGAACTCAAACAGCAGGCCGGCGACAAACTGAAGGGTCTCGTGCTCGACCTGCGCAACAATCCCGGCGGCATCCTCGGCGCGGCAGTATCGATAGCCGACACCTTCCTCGAGTCCGGCCGTATCGTTTACACCGACGGCCGCGTGCCGGATTCCAAACTCGAGTTCTCGGCCAAACCACCGGATGCGCTGAACGGTGCGCCGCTCATCGTCTTGATCAACGAAGGCTCGGCCTCGGCGTCCGAGATCGTAGCCGGCGCGTTGCAGGACAGTGGGCGTGCGCTGATCATGGGTCGCCGCAGTTTCGGTAAGGGCTCGGTGCAAACCATCCTGCCGATGAATAATCGCTCGGCACTTAAACTCACCACCGCCCGTTATTTCACGCCCAATGGCCGCTCCATCCAGGCCGAAGGTATCAAGCCCGACATCGTCATCGACAAGGTCAAGGTCTCCTCGATCAAAAGCGCGGGCGGCGATGTCATCAAGGAAGCCGATCTGAGCCGTCACCTCGCCAATCCAGTCACGGACAAAGACCAGCACCCGCTCGGATCGCCCGATAAGCAGAAATTGAACAAAGCCAAGGATGACGACAAGGATGCCGCCGACAAGGGGCCGCTGGCGGAACGTGACTACGAACTGTACGAAGCGCTGAACATGCTGAAGGGCATGGCGATGTTGGGTGACAAGCGGCGTGTCGCGGCGCCCTGAGCGACGCGCAGGCTGCGCCGCTAACGCCGGCGGCGCCTAGCGCTTTTGAGGGACGCGAACGCGGCGATCGCGCCCAGTGCGCCGATCAGCCACACGCCCAGCGGCAGCGGTCCAAGCTGGCTCGTCGCCGAACCCTTCACCGACAAGACAACGGCTGCGCATACCACGCAGCCGACCGCGACCAGGGCCAGCACCAGGCGTCGCTGCAGAGCGCGGATCTCGAGACGGATCTCGTCGAGCTTGGGGTCATTGGTCTGCACCTTGAGCCGTCCGCTCTTCAATTGATCCAGCACCTCGAAGGTCAGCATCGGCAGCTCTGGCAGTCTGTCGATCCAATAGGGCACACTGGCCTTGAAGGCGCTGAACAGGCGCCGCGCGCCGACCCGCTCCAGCATGAATTTCTCCAGCGACGGCCGCGCCGCGCGCCACAGGTCGAGCTCCGGATAAAGTTGGCGGCCGATACCCTCGACATTGACCATGGTCTTTTGCAGCAGTAACAACTGCGGCAGGATTTCCATTTCAAAGCGCTGCGCGGTCTGGAACAGACGCAACAGCAAATTACCGACCGAGATGTCCTTCATGGGGCGATCGAAGATCGGTTCGCACACCGCGCGGATCGCAAATTCGAATTCGTCGACCCGTGTATGGCTGGGCACCCAGCCCGACTCGACGTGCAATTCGGCCACCCGCCGATAATTGCGATCGAGAAAAGCTGAGAAATTCTCCGCCAGATAACGCTGATCGAATTCGCTCAAGGAGCCCATGATGCCGAAGTCGACCGGTGCATAACGCGGCCCTTCGCCATTCACGCCCGGCAAGATGAACAGATTGCCGGGATGCACGTCGGCATGGAAGAAATGATCACGGAACACCTGGGTAAAGAAAATTTCGACACCGCGTTCAGCCAGTATCTTGAGATCGACACCGGCCCGTCGCAGCCCGTCGGTGTCGCCGATATGCAGACCCGTCACACGCTCCATCACCAGCACGTTCTCGCGCGTGTAGTCCCAGAATACTTCCGGCACGTACATGCGATCCGAGTCGGCAAAATTGCGTCGCAGCTGCGAGCAGTTGGCGGCTTCGCGCATCATGTCCAGTTCATCGAGCAGGGTCTTCTCGAACTCCGCCACCACCACGCTGGGCTTGAGCAGCCGGCCGCGTGCCCACAGGCGTTCAGCGGCGTCGGCCAGCATATACATGAGCTTGATGTCTTGGCTGATGGTGTGCCGCAAATTGGGGCGTACGACCTTGACGATGACCTCATGCCCATCGAGTAGACGCGCGGCATGCACCTGGGCGATGGACGCCGACGCCAACGGTGTCTCGTCGAATAGCGCAAACACGCGGTCGAGCGGATGGCCATAGGCACGCTCGACGATGGCGCGCGCCTGGGCGCCAGGGAAAGGCGGCACGTGATCCTGCAACTTGGCCAGTTCGCCGGCGAATTCGTCGTTCAACAGATCGCGGCGTGTGGATAGGATCTGTCCGAACTTGACAAACAGCGGCCCGAGATCTTCGAGTACCGCACGCGAGCGTTGCGCCCGTGGCAGATACTGACGGCGACGCCAGTTCCACGGCAGCAGATAGAGGATGAAGCCGAAGGGTGCGAACATCGGCGTCGAGAAAATGAGCTCGTCGAAACCGTGCCGGATCAGCACACGCGCGATGGCCAGCACACGCAGGAATTGCGGCACCAGGATCATACTTGCCGCTTGCGTTCACGCACACGCTTCAAGCGTGCCTCAAGGCGATCGACATCGTCGGCCAGCATGAACACCGCGCGACCAAACCCTTCGAGGTCCTGGCGCCTTGGCACCAGCTGGCTCTGATGCTTGAGATAGTCGGCGGCATCGCGCTCAAGCTTGGCGAGCGCCTCACGACCGAGCGCGAACACGGCCCGCGCAGCGTGACCGACCTGATGGGCGGGCACGTCGCCGATGGCGCGCGAGAGCAGCTCTTCCCAATCGATTTCCAGCTCGGCGAGCAAGGCCTGCACCTGTTGTGCGACGGCCAGGTCGCCGGCGATCTCGATACGTCCGGCGCCCAGTGAATCACCGCGCCGGCTGGCGCGGCCATAGGCGATGAAATCGGCGACACGACCGCTGACTTTGACCGCCACCGGCCCGTCATAACGACGCCGCAGCTGCACACCATCGGTGCCCGGCAGCGCAAAGACACTGCGTGCGCTATCGCGCAAGGCGACTTCGATCACACGGCCTTCCAGCGCCGCGAGCCGCGCCGCCGTGTCGGCATTGCTATTGAGCAGATGTGACAAGGCAACCGACAACACTTGTTCCAGACGTGCCAATAGCGGATCGGTAAACTCGGCCTCACCGCCCTGGCGTGCATCTGGACTCATCTCAGTACTTCCAACCGACGTGGACGGCGACGATACCGGCCAGCAGATTGAAATAGCGCACGCCCTCGAAACCCGCGCGCTCCAGCATGAATTTGAGCGCCTCTTGATCGGGATGCACGCGGATCGACTCGGCAAGATAGCGATAACTGGCGCCGTCGCCGGTGACCCACTGGCCGAGACGCGGCAGCGCCTGAAAGGAATAAAAATCATAGGCGCGCGCGAGCAGCGGTGTCTTGACGGTCGAGAACTCAAGCACCGCGACCCGACCGCCGGGGCTCAGAACACGGGCAATTTCAGCGAGCGCCTGCTGCTTATAGGTAACGTTGCGCAGGCCGAAGCCCATGATCACGCGGTCGATGCTGGCGCTGGCAAAGGGTAAGGCCTCGGCATTGCCCTGCACGTAGTCGAGGCCGCTGGCCAGCCCCGCGTCGAGCGCGCGATCGCGGCCGCGCCACAACATCTGCGCATTGATATCGCTGACCAGCACGCGGTTCTGGCCGGGAAAACGTTGCACCAGCAGACGCGCGATGTCGCCAGTCCCGCCAGCGAGGTCGAGCACCACATGGCCCGGGCGCAGCTTCAACAGGTCGACCGCGAAGCGTTTCCACAGACGATGCAAGCCCGCCGACATCAAATCATTCATGAGGTCGTAACGTGGGCTGACAGCGTCGAATACGCGTTTGACCCGTGCAGTCTTGACCGCCGGCGCAACACGCTCGTAACCGAACTGGCTCTCGCCTTCGCGCGGCCCGTCGATCGGCGGTTCAGCCACCCTCAACGACCCGTTCGACACCGGCGGCGGACAAGGCCGCCAGATAGCGACGCCAGTACTCGGTGTGGCGCGTACCGAGCTCGTAAAGATAATCCCAGGTGTAGAGCCCGGTGTCGTGGCCATCGTCGAACACCAGTTTGACGGCGTAGTTGCCGACCGCCTCGATGTCCTTGATGTTCACCTTCTCTTTACCGAGCTGCAGCACGGCCTGCTCGGGACTGTGACCGCGCACGTCGGCCGACGGGGAATACACGCGCAGATATTCGCAAGACAGCGTAAAGCTGTGGCCATCGTCAAAGCTCACTTCGAGCTGGCGCGAGCGTTGATGGAGTTTGATGTCGGTCGGTGAGTGACTAGCCATATCAGAGGATGTACTTGGCGAGGTTGTCGTCCGCCACCAGACGTCCGATGTGGCGATTGACGTAGTCCGCGTCGATGATGAGATGCTGACCTTGCAACCCGGGCGCGGTGAAGGACACCGCTTCGAGCAGTTTCTCCATCACGGTATGCAGGCGCCGCGCGCCGATATTCTCGCTGCGCTCGTTGATCGAGCAGGCGATCTCAGCGAGTCGTGCCACGCCATCGACGGTGAATTCCAGTTCGACATTCTCGGTCGCGAGCAGTGCCTTGTACTGGCGCGTAAGCGAAGCATCGGGCTCAGTCAGGATGCGGATGAAATCGTCGACCGTCAGCGGTAGAAGTTCGACGCGATTGGGCAAACGTCCCTGCAATTCGGGGATCAGATCCGACGGCTTGGCAAAATGAAACGCACCGCTGGCGATGAACAGCACGTGATCGGTCTTGACCATGCCGTGCTTGGTACTGATAGAACAACCCTCGACCAGCGGCAGCAGATCACGCTGCACACCTTCGCGTGAAATGTCCGGGCCGTGGGTCTCAGAGCGCCGCGCGACTTTGTCGATTTCATCCAGAAACACGATGCCGTTTTGTTCGAGGTTGTCGAGCGCGCGGGCGCGGATGTCGTCCTCGTTGATGAACTTGGCGGCCTCTTCTTCGATGAGCATCTTGCGCGCATTGGCGACCTGCACACGCCGGCTGCGCTTACGCCCCTGGCCGAGATTCTGCAACATGCCGCGCAGCTGGTTGGTCATCTCTTCCATACCCGGCGGTGCCATGATCTCGACACCCGCGCTGGCGACGTTGACTTCGATTTCGATCTCGCGCTCTTCGAGTTTACCCTCGCGCAACATCTTGCGAAAACGCTGACGGGTCGTCGAGCTGTCCTCGGCTGCGGTCTCACTGAGAGTGCGCGGGCCGGGCAGCAGCACGTCGAGGATGCGCTCTTCGGCGGCCTCCTCGGCCTGGGTGCGGAACTGCGCCATGGCGATCTCGCGTTCCATGTTGACGGCAATGTCGGCCAGATCGCGGATGATCGAATCGACGTCGCGACCGACATAACCGACCTCGGTGAACTTGGTCGCCTCAATCTTGATGAAAGGTGCGCCAGCCAGGCGCGCCAGGCGCCGCGCGATCTCGGTCTTGCCGACCCCGGTCGGGCCGATCATGAGAATGTTCTTGGGCGTGATTTCATTGCGCAAGATGGGTTCGACCTGGGCGCGCCGCCAGCGGTTGCGCAGCGCAATGGCGACCGCACGTTTGGCATCGGCCTGGCCGACGATGTGTTTGTCGAGCTGCTCGACGATTTCCTGCGGTGTGAGATTGCTCGTGCCCATGGTGTCGAACTCAACCCGTCAGCGCTTCGATGCTGACTTGGTCATTGGTGTAGACGCAGATCTCACTGGCGATGGCGAGCCCGCGCCGCACGATGGCTTCGGGCCCCAGCGAGGTCTCGGCCAGCAGCGCGCGCGCTGCGGCACGCGCAAACGCACCGCCGGAGCCAATGGCAATGATGTCGTGCTCGGGCTCGATGACATCGCCGGTGCCGGAAATGATCAACGAGTGATCGCGATTAGCGACCGCCAGCATCGCTTCGAGCCGGCGCAACATGCGATCGGTGCGCCAGTCCTTGGCCAGTTCGACCGCCGCGCGCAACAGATTGCCACGATGCTCCTCAAGCTTGCCCTCGAAACGCTCGAAGAGCGTAAAGGCGTCGGCCGTGCCACCGGCGAAACCAGCGATGACTTGCTCCTGATAGAGGCGGCGCACCTTGCGCGCATTGCCTTTTAAGATGGTATCGCCCATCGAAACCTGGCCGTCGCCACCGATCACGACATCACGCCCGCGGCGTACAGACAAAATGGTAGTACCGTGCAACACAAGCGAGGATTTATTCGACATGGGGCTCGGATTGTACACGATGGCTCAGCCGGGCCGTCGCCGGGCGCGTGGATGGGCTTGGTCGTAAACCTTGGCGAGATGCTGGAAATCGAGATGCGTATAAATCTGAGTGGTGGAGATATTGGCGTGTCCCAGCAGTTCCTGCACGGCGCGCAGGTCGCCTGAGGATTCCAGCAGATGCGAGGCAAACGAATGGCGCAACATGTGCGGATGCAGTTTGATATCGATGCCGTGCACGAGACACCAGGTGACGAGCCGCTTCTGCACGCCGCGAGTGGTGAGGCGCTGGCCGCGATGATTGACGAACAGCGCCGACTCCTCGCCCTTCAGCAGGGTGCCGCGCAGCGCCAGCCAGCGTTGCAGCACGTCAACTGCGAAGCGACCGATCGGTACCACCCGCTGCTTACGACCCTTGCCCAGCACGCGCGCCTCACGACTGCATAGATCAACATCGCCCAGACTCAAACCGACCAGTTCCGAGACCCGCAGTCCGCACGAATAAAGGGTCTCCCACATGGCCTGATCGCGCAGCGACAGGAGACCCTCACCGTCGTGCTCCAAGACCTGCTGCATCTGATCGGCGTCGAGTGTCCGGGGTAGCCGACGCGGTGATTTCGGCGGGCGCAGACCCTGGGCCGGATTGGCGACCATGAGTTCACGTGCGCAGAGATGACGGAACCAGGCACGCAAGCTGGACAGCGCGCGAGCCAGGGACGTACCACCGCTGCCGGCGCGATGGCGAGCCGCGACATAGGCCCGCATGCAGTGGATATCGATGTCGCGCCACTCGGCGATGTCCTGGCCGTTCAACCAGTCAATGAACTGTTGCAGATCGCGCCCATAGGCGGCAATGGTGTGGGCAGAGCGCCCTTGCAGCGTGCGCAGGAAATCTTCCAGCGCGGCACGGCGTGCGGCCGCCGCCGCTTCGTTCAGACGCGCTGGCTCCGTTTCACCCACGGCGTGATGACCAAGGTCGCTACATCACGCAGATAGTCGAGCAGTTCGGTGCCCATGTCAGCGCAATAACGTGCTTTGTCGTTACTCGCGCAGACGATCACACCATCCCAGTCACGCCCGATCAGCGGCATGACCACCGCCGAGCCCGTGAAGCCGGCATCGAACACTACCGCCGCCTGTGCAGCGGCTAGCGGTCCACAAGCCGAGCTGTGGGCGCCGATGATGGGCGCAAAAGCGGTGCGGGCTGGCGCCTGCGCGCCGACGAAAGGCACCAGCGACTCGCCATCCACGGCCGCCGACTCGGCGAACACCAGGCAGGCGACGCGATCGGCACCGAAGTCGGCACACAAACCCTGTTCAAGGCTGGCAAAAATCGCCTGCGGCCCAACCGCGTTCATCAAGGACAAGGTGAGAATGTGAATCTTGCGGGTCAATAGCTCGTTCGACCGCGCGTGACGGATGACGTCCTCGAACTGCTGCTTGTGGCGTGCGCGCTCTTCGCGCAGCACGCCGACCTGACGCTCGACCAGCGATACAGCTGTGCCGCTGCCATGGGGCACACTCAGCTCGCTCAACAGCTGTGGATGCTGATCGAGAAAACTCGGGTCAGCGCGCAGGAAGTCGATGACATCTGCGGCGGCGATGGGTGCTGCGCGCGGCAGGTCCGGCTGACTGGTCGGGGTCATAGTTCGATGTTTCCTTCAAACACGAATGTGGCCGGGCCGGTCATCCACAGGCCATGCTGCGGGTCGCCGTCCCAGGCGATAGTGAGCTCGCCGCCGCGCAGTTCGACCACCACCTGCGGCGCGAGCCGGCGCCATCTTCGGCCGACGGCGACGGCCGCGCAAGCGCCGGTGCCGCAGGCATTGGTCTCGCCGACGCCGCGCTCAAAAACCCGTAGACGAATGCGCTCCGGCGCCAGCACCTGCATGAAACCAACGTTGACCCGGCGCGGAAACAGCGCATGGTCCTGCAACGCGGCGCCGAGGTTGGCAACCGGCGCGGTGGCCGTCGATTCGACCTCGAAGACCGCGTGGGGATTGCCTATCGAGACCGCGCCGAACTGGCGCGCCTCACCTTCGAACGACAGCGCGTAGCGCTCGGCCTCGCTGTTGACCACCAGCGGAATGTCGGCGGGCGAGAAGCGCGGGCGGCCCATGTCGACCCGCACCTGGCCGTCGGCCAGCAAGCTGAGTTCGAATATCTCCTCGCCGATCTCGACCAGCACCGTGCCGTCACGCGCTTCGCCGCGTTGCTCCAGATAACGCGCCACACAACGTACGCCATTGCCACAATGTTCGGCGCTGGAGCCGTCGGCGTTGTAAACGCGATAACCCACCGCCGCAGCCGCCGCGCGCGGGGTTTCCAGCGACAACAACTGATCACAACCGATACCGAAACGGCGATCGGCCAACCAGGCGATTTGCGCCGGCGCAAGCCCATAGTGCCGCGCACGCTGATCCAACAACACGAAATCATTGCCCAGACCATGCATTTTAACGAAGGGAATCTTCACGTCGGACCTCTGCTGGGCGGCGCGCACCGCCAACGATGAGCAAGTGCCAAAGCATGATCCTGCAGTGCGCGCTCACACGCAACCCAACAGCGCGCAAAAGTCCAGGCAATATCTGCCGCTACAGCTAACACACCACGGGCCACCAGTCTTGATATGTTGACGCCTTCGAGTCCTGTCGCCGAGCGGGCGCCGTGCGCTTGAGGATGTTTTACCGTTTTCTGCGGTCATGGCAAGCAAATAGCACGGCAGAAACTCATGAACGGAAAATTTGATCTCTCGCTGCTTGCCTTGTCGATGGTGGCGTTATGGCTTGCGTTCCGCTTACGTGCGCGTGATAGCTGGTCTGCATTGTGGCCGCGCCGTGGTTTCACCCTGCGGTTTCTCGCACGGACACTTCTGACCTCGTTGTTTGGCAAGCGCCAGAAGCAGGCCAAAGCGCCGCATGGCGACCAACTACGTGCAAGCGAAAATCAATATCGTCTGCTATGGGAGGCGCTTGGTGACGCGGCCTTGCTGGTCGATGATCGTGGCCAGATTGAGTTTGCCAATCGTGCCTTAGCCGATGTCTTCGGCTACGCGCCGTCGGAAGTCATCGGTCAGAACATAGCGATGTTGCGGCCGTTCGATCTGCGCGACGCGCTCGCGCGTTACTTTGCGCGCGGCGTCAGCAGCGGCGCGTGGCGCTGCAGCCAATCGCGCGGTCTGCATCGGGACGGTCATGAGTTTCCGCTCGAAATTGCCTATGGTTGTCTCGTCCTTGGCGGCCGGCCGCGCTTTGCCGGTTTAATGCGCGACATCAGCAAGCGCCACCAGGCCGAGAATCTGCTGGCCGGCCAGAAACAGGTGCTTGAACAGATCGTGGCCGGCCTGTCGCTCGACGCTACCCTGGCCGCGATAGTGCTGCTGCTCGAACGCCAATTTCCGCGCACAAAAGGCATGGTCCTGCTCCTTGACGAGAGCGGCACGCACATTGCGCGCGGCGTCGCGCCAAGCTTGCCACAGGCCTACACCGATACCCTCAAAGGGCTGGCGATTGGACCCGATATCGGCTCGTGCGGCGCGGCTGCCTACCGCCGCGAGCTGGTGGTCGCGAGTGACATCGCGAGCGATCCGAAATGGACAGATTTTCGCGAGCTCGCGCTGCTCTATGGTCTGGAGGCGTGTTGGTCGCAGCCGATTATTTCCCATGACGGAGAGCTGTTCGGTACGCTCGCCATGTATATGCGCCACCCAGGCGAACCGGTGGCCAGTGAGCTCGATGCGCTGTTGACGGTGGCACCGGTCGCGGCCATCGCAATCAAGCGTGCGCAGGTCGAGGCGCAAATGCGCGCCACCAACGAGCGCTTTCATCTCGTCGCGCGCGCCACCCAGGATGCGGTGTGCGACTGGGACCTCATCACGCGGACGGCGTGGTGGAACGACGAATACCGCAAGCAGTTCGGCCACACCCTGGGCGCCAAGCCCGGCATCGAATCGTGGAGCGACTATCTCCATCCCCAGGAGCATGAACGTGTACTTGCGAACATCCACACGGCAATCAATTCCGGCGCGGCCACGTGGACCGAGGAATATCGCTTTCGACGTCACGATGGCGGCTATGCGACGGTGTTCGGTCGCGCTTTTATTGCGCGCGACGCCGACGGTCGCGCGGTGCGTATGATCGGGTCGATGCTGGACATCACTGAGCGCAAGCGCTCCGAGGAGCAACTCGCCTACCTCGCCCAGTACGACACCCTGACCAGCCTGCCGAACAGGAATTTATTCCAGGATCGTCTTGGTCACGCCCTCGCGCGCGCAGATCGCAAGCGCGGGTTGGTCGCGCTGATCTACGTCGATCTCGATCGTTTCAAGGAGATCAATGACACGCTCGGCCATACCCTCGGCGATAAAGTGCTGCAGACTGTGGCGACGCGTCTGCGTGCCTGCGTGCGAGAGTCCGACACCGTCGCGCGCTTGGGCGGTGACGAATTCACGATCATATTGGAAGACGTCAGCAGTGCCGATGCGGTCGCGCAGGTAGCGCGCAAGGTGCTCGATTCACTGGCCCCGTCGATGGTCATCGGTGAGCGCGATATCGTGATCACGGGCAGTCTCGGCGTTACCCTCTACCCCCAGCACGGTGGCACCAGCGAGATACTCGTCCAGCAGGCCGATATGGCAATGTACCAAGCGAAGACCGAAGGGCGTAATAACTTTCAGTTCTACGCGGCGGCGATGGGGGTGGTCGCCAGCGCCCGCCTGGAACTGGAGCACAGCTTGCGTCAGGCGCTGACGTGCAAGCAGTTCGTGCTCTACTACCAACCGATAATCTCGCTGGCGAATGGGGCGATAACCGGCGTAGAGGCGCTGCTGCGCTGGCAGCATCCGCAATGGGGCCTGACCGCTCCCGGTCGTTTCATCGATATTGCCGAAGCCAGCGGACTGATCGTGCCGCTCGGTGAATGGGTACTCAATGAGGCCTGCGCGCAAGCCGCTGCCTGGTGTGGTCGTGGCCTGCCGCCCGTGCAGATCTCCGTCAACATCTCGGCCCGCCAATTGCGCAACGTCGATCTGCTGAAGGTCATTGTCGATGCGCTCGGTCGGCACGGACTCCAGGGCCAGCAACTCAAACTCGAAATCACTGAAAGCCTATTGATGGAAAAACCGCAGGAGAGCGCGCGACTGCTGGCCGCAGTCAAGGCGCTCGGCGTCGCTATCGCGGTGGATGATTTCGGCACGGGCTACTCGTCACTCGCTTACCTCAAACACTTTCCGCTCGACACGCTCAAGATCGACCAATCCTTCGTGCGCGATGTCACTACCGACGTAAGCGACGCCACCATGGTGCAGGCGATGATCGGGCTCGCGCACAATCTGCAACTGTCGTTAACCGCCGAAGGTGTTGAAACGGTGGAGCAACTGCGGTTTCTGCACGCTCATGGCTGCGATACCGTGCAGGGCTACTTGTTCAGCCGGCCGGTGCCGGCGGCGGATTGCGCGCTGCTCTTGGAGCAGGGTATCGCCTTTGACTTGATCCAGCCCATGGCTGCCGGTATGGACGGCGCTGGCATCCCAGCGGACTTAACCGTCAACCGGCACGCGCCCGTCCTCGCCGCCTAGCCAGCGCGCTCAGTACACCGCCTCGACCCGATAGCCCTGCTGCTCGAGCAGATGCAGGACACCGCGCGCGCCGGGTAAATGCAATGCGCCGATCGCGATGAAAGCATGCCCGGCACCGAGCAGGGGCACGATACGCGCGGCCATGCGCACATTGCGCGCCCACAACAGCTTGTCCATGAAGGCATCTTTTTCGGCACTCTCATAGCGCATCGCTTGCTCGACCAGGCCAGCCAGGTCACGTGCCACATAGGCATCGACCATCTCGCCCAGCTCGTGCTGAAACGTGTCGTAATGACAGACTACTTCGCGCAGCATGGAAACCTGGTCCGGCTCACTCACGCCTTCAAACACGGCGAGCTGCTCAGCTAGGGTTTCCAAGCCGAGCACTTTCTTGCCGGCCTGGCGGGCGGCGCCCATCAGTTGCAGATCGAGTGGCGCGGCAGTGGCGCCGACCGGCATGCTCATGGTGGTGAAGGCGGCCCAGGGTTTCATCGTTGCGGCCAGCGACTCACTCACGCCGTAATCCGCCAGATGGCGCACGATGGCAGCGAACAAGCCGGCCTCGACGACCTGCGACAAACGCCGGCCATCGCTGTAGAACATCGCGCTGCCCAACTTCTGCATGGCGGTATCGTCGAGTAACACTTCCATCGCGAAAACATCGCTGGCCGCAAATTGTGTCTGCACTGCGTCTACCACTTTCATTACGCGCGGTGCGGCGATGTGCATGGTGCCGAGCACATAACTCTCACCGGCCTGTGCGCCGCTTACGCGCCACAACAGGCCGCGACCATGTTCGACTTGCGCGTGATCGAGCGGCGCGCTGCGACGCAAGGGCGCGCAAGCCAGTTCAGCGGCCTGGGGCGCTGCGGCCCACATCCACAACAGCACAGCGATGGCGCGCGTGCGCTCAGGCCAGGCCATTATCGTCGTCGAGATCGAGTTGTGGATCCGGTTCCAGATCGCGCACCCGCGCCGCCACCGCACGCCACTCGGCCCGCTCGCGCAGGTTCGCGAGATCTGGTGCGCCGCCGCGCCCATGCATGCGCATGAGCCGCACCTGGGTCTGGGGATAGGGTTCGGCCGGCAACGTATCGAGCACCTCGATCACACCCGCACGATGGTTGCAGATCAACAGCACGTCGCAGCCAGCGGCGAGGGCCAGTCGTGCCCGCTCGCCGTAACTGGCGCCGAGACCGGCGCCGGCCATGCTCAGGTCGTCGCTGAACACCGTGCCGCTGAAGCCCATCTCCCGGCGCAGTACCTCCTTGATCCAGTAGCGCGAATAACCCGCCACTTGGCTGTCGACCTGCGGATACAGAATGTGGGCGGTCATGAGGCCTTCAATGCCCGCCGCCACGGCGGCGCGAAACGGCACGAGATCGTGGTGTTCAAGATCGTAGAAATCGCGATCGTCGATCGGCAGTTCATGATGGGAGTCGGCGGCTACGCAACCATGGCCGGGGAAATGTTTGCCGACCGCCGCCATGCCGGCGCGATGCAGGGCGGCGATATAAACCCGCGCCAGCCGCGCCACCACCTGCGGTTGATCGTGCAGCGCTCGATCGCCAATCACAGCGCTGCGCGAACTACGCAGATCGAGCACCGGCGCAAAACTGAAATCGACACCGACCGCGCGCAATTCGCTGGCCATCAGCCACGCGCAATCGGCGGCCCGCGCCAGCGCCGCCGGCGCGTCACGCTCATAGCGCTCGCCAAGGCGGGCCAGCGCGGGTAATTCCGAGAAGCCGTGACGAAAACGCTGCACGCGTCCGCCTTCCTGATCGACCGCGATCACGAGCCTGGGCTCACGCAAGGCGTGGATGGCAGTGGTCAGGGCGACCAGTTGCGCCGGCTCGGCGTAGTTGCGTGCGAATAGGATCACGCCGCCGATCAGCGGATGGCGCAACAACGCGCACTCGGCCGGCGTCAGGGCCGTGCCTTCGATATCGATCATCAAGGGTCCGAGCATCGTGGTCCGTGTCGTCGCTGGGCGGGCTAGTGTATCGCGCGTGCCGCGTTCAAGGTCGGTGCGGCTCACGACGATCGCGCAACTGATCGCCGAGCAGATTGATGGCCACCACCAGACTCGCGAGCGCCACGCCCGGTACGATGACCAGATGCGGTGCGACCAGCAGATAACGCGAACCATCGCGAATCATGCTGCCCCAGGACGGCGTCGGCGGCTGCACGCCGAGGCCCAGAAATGACAAGCCGGCTTCGGCGACGATCACGGCGGCAAAAGCCACACTGGCCTCCACGATCAAAGGGCCGGCGATCAAGGGCAGGACATGGCGCCACACGATCAGTGGCGCCCGTACGCCGAGCGCATGGGCGATCTGCACATGGTCACGCTGCTTGATGCTCAAGGTCTGGGCGCGTGCCAACCGTGCGAAGCCGACCCAGCCCACGACGCTCAAGGCGGTCATCACATTGGCAATGCCTGGCCCCAATACCCCGGCCAGCGCAATCGCAAGCAGGATGCCGGGAAACGCCAGAAAAATGTCGGTCACGCCCACCAGTAGTGTGTCGACCAGGCCGCCGATCCAGCCGGCTGTGAGACCGATCAGGGTGCCGACCAGGGCTGTCACGCCGACCACCACGACCGCCACCAGCAAAGAGATGCGCGCACCTGCGGCGAGCCGCGCCAGCACCGGCCGGCCCAAATCGTCGCGCCCCAGGATAGCCTCGACACCGGGCGGTGCCAGGATGCCGGCGAGCGACACCGTGCTTGCCGGTGGTGGCCACACACTGGCACCCACCGCTACCAGCAACCAGATCAGTACGACCGTCCTGGCCATAACGCGCGCCGCGACCTGGGTCGTGCTCATAGGGCGGATGGGATGCGTGGGTCGAGACGCGTATAGAGCAAGTCGACGAGCGCGTTGACCAGTATGTAAGTGAGCGCGATCAAGAGCACCGCACCTTGCACCACCGGGTAATCGCGACGCTGGATGGAGTCGATCAGCAACTGGCCGAGACCGGGCCAGTTGAACACCGTCTCGGTCACCACCGCGCCGCCGAGCAGGGCGCCGAGCTGTAGGCCGATGACGGTCACGAC
>JANMJF010000319.1:0-2199 GCA_031371245.1 Pseudomonadota bacterium
CTGGGATCTTTATAGTCGAAGCCGTAGGTCGTGACATTCAATTCGGTGTCGCGCAGCATCCGCTTGTTGCCTGGGGCTACCTCGACCGTGATCTTGCGACGCTTGTTGTTGGCGTCTTTTACCGCCTCAACGGCTGTCGCCATGGTCGCAATGCGCGGTAACTCTGCCAGCAATTTGGCGCTGTGCCCGTCGACGACATAGTCTTTCAGCCGGGCATCCGCGCCGCTGGATTGTTTAGACTTGGATTTTGCTCGGGCCGGCGCGACGTTTTCGATGATGTAGGCCAAGCGCCATTGGCTAGCGTGCTGATCGAAGTAGTAATACAGGCGCGGCGTTTGCGTCATCGCCGCCGCGCGCAGACCGGCGGCCTTGGCCACCGTAGCGAGTGCCGCAGCGGGCGATACCTTGGCGACATGGGCCACCCCCATGGGCGAGCCAAGCGAAGAATTTATGCCCAGGCAGGCGTTGTTCTTGTCGATCTCTACCGTCACCAGCGAGCCGTATACAGGGATCTTGTTGAACATCTGCCGGAACTTCACCACCGTTGAGCCGGTGAGCGGGCTGGCTTCGCTGCCCAGACTTTTGAACTCGCTCGCGGCGGTTTCGATAGTGGGCCGATTGAATTTCTTCATGGCGTCGCTGGCCAACGCTTGGTCCAGATGATCGAGGGCCGCCGCTTCAGGATCGAGTTTCTTGAAACTCGCCGCACTCGCACCCGCCAAACTTCGCACCGCTGCGCGGCTCTTTGCGACTTTGGCGAACGCCGCTTTGCCCAGCGCATCCGACACGTTGATGGCACAACCGTGCAGGCCCGCTAGGTTCGCGGTGGACGCCACAGCCTTGGCCTTGCCCGCCACCGGGCGAGTAGTGCTCGCGGAATTTTTACGCTTGATGGGATTGATTCGCATGTCTGTCTCCTCGTGATTCGGGACTGCGCTGCTGCGTTATCGGCGTTGCTTAGCCTAGCAACCATCTCACCCCTAGTGTGCCCAATCTCAGTCAACTCGCAACAAGTGTGTTGGCGCCGGCCGCAGATGGCAGACGTGCAGCACGTACCGCCTACACCTGTCTGGCCGTTCCATGGGCAGCCGCTGTAAACAAACGCGAGAGCAAGGGTTGCAGTGCGGAGCTGCTGTCCCCCACTTGGAAAAGAGGCAACACTGACTCGGCCAGCGCACGGTTGGGTGAGGATGCGGAAAGTTTGTCCCATGCGGCTTGCAAGACCTGCTGGAGAATCTTGATGTCGGGGCTTTCATCCACGAGTAGCACCACGCGTGACACGGGCACTTCCTCGAACAGCATCTCCAGTTCGAATTCACAGCCGCGGTTCTGGGGGCCAAATCCGCGCAGATCCATGAGCACAACTGCGCTGCGTTGAGCCAGCGCCTTGACCGTGGCTTGCCAGGTATTGTCGTGGCAAAAGAATTCGTTGATGCGATAACGCAGATCCGGATCGCGGCCATCGTCCAAGGTGAGTAAACGGGCACGCAGATCGTCGTCATTGGCGATAAACTGCCGGCGCAACGCTCGGCTCCAGAACTGAATTAGCTCGTCCGGTTCGATGAGCGATGTCGCGAGATCGGCCCCACCGATCATATTGATGGGGCCGCTGTAGCGCCAATAGTGGCCTACTTGATCGGTCAACTGGCGTGTGCGCACAGAGAAGCCAAAGACCCGCAGCATCAACAACGAGCGTGATGACTGCTTTGTTTGGATCGAGCGCAGGTGTCGAAGCCCCATTGCCGAGACCGCTTTGTAGGCCGCGAACGCGAGGAAATAGCTAAGGCTCGCCGCACCGGATGCTCCCATTTGGCTGAGGGTCTCGGTAACGGTAACCAGCAGCCACAGGCTATCCACCATGAGCATTTGATCGCTGTAGCCCTTGGCCTTGTAATGCCGCACCAGCCGGCGATAGATCCACCAGGCGACGGCGAAGAACAACAACACCAAACCGGCCAACAGATACTTCAAGTTGAACATGAGCGTGAGATTCCGGGTGCTCAGCGCCAGACACCCGAGCCCGTGGAATCCCAACAGATAACTGCTGACTAACACAATACTGAAAAATAGTGAGATGAAGCCGACTGAACGCCAAGCGCGATTGCCGAGTAGAACCATGACCAGCGTAGGAAGGCCCACGCTGAGCGTCCAAAACAAAAGCAATTCACCAAAGCCGGGTCGATAGCGCAGTCCGAATAG
>JANMJF010000641.1:0-5079 GCA_031371245.1 Pseudomonadota bacterium
TCGGTCACCTGGGTTTCGCGGGCCGGGTCGATGCCCTCGACGATGGTGCCGGTGACTTTGCCCTTGCGCGTCAGCATGCCGCTGGCCCGTACGTAGGGCGCGAGTGCCACCACGCGCGGGTCGCTGGCGATGCGTGGCTCCAAGGCTGGCCAGTTTGTGATGAGGCCGCTGTCGTTCAGCAAAACTGCATGAGAAGACATCCCAAGCACGTGGCGCACGACCTCACGCTCAAAGCCGTTCATCACCGACAGCACAATGATCAGCGCGCCCACCCCGAGCGCGATGCCGGCAATCGAAACAAAAGATACGAAGGACGCGAAGCGGTTGCGGCGCTTAGTGGTGACGTAGCGCAGCGCGATGAACAGAGGGAAAGGCTGAAACACGGGCTGCGCGGCCTTGGCGTTAGGGTGGCGCGATTATGGCACGAGCGACAAGCGCGTCAGCAACCGTGGGCGACGCACCGCCGACGAACGCACGGGACTGCGCCGGTGCGCTAACATTTCGTCCGTTCCTTGAGGCGCTGCGCATGGTGTTCCCAGTGCGTGCCGTCAAAGGCTTCGATGGTCACGCTATCGAGGTTAGTCCTGTCAACGCACCGCAAGTTGATGCTGTACCCATCCGGATTCGAGCGTGGCACATAGAAAGGCTTGACCCCGCAATATCGGCAGAAGGTATGTTTGGCGACGCCGGTATTAAAGGTGTACGTCTCTAACGCGTCGGCACCGGCATCGAGCTTGAAGCGCGTGGCGGGGACTAGCAAATGCAGGTAGCCGGCCTTGCGGCAGATGGAGCAGTTGCAGTCTTCCACGATCACCTCGCGCGGCGTCATCACGGTGAAGCGTACGGCTCGACAATGACAGGTGCCGCGATGCTCGACTTCTTCCGCGTCGGCGCGCGAGGGTGCATCAGCCATCGTGATAGGCGACCTGTTCGAGGATGGCGAGCGGCACGGAATCGGTCACCTCCTGATGGGTGGCGCGCAGATGGACGCGGGCCACGACGCCGGCTTCGAAGGCCTCGATCCAGCGCGGCAGGCACACACACCAGCGATCGCCAGGCAACAGGCCAGGAAAGCCGACCTCCAGGCGTGGCGCGAGCAGATCGTTGCCGCGCTCGCGCGCGAACAACAAGAACTCCTCACTCATCTCCACGCAGATGGTGTGCTCGCCAACATCTTCGGTGCAGGTGTTGCAAAGCCCATCGCGAAAATATCCCGTCAGGGGGTCGACCGAGCAGGTTTCGAGTGCTGTGCCGAGAACGTTAAGCATGGCTGGCATCGGTATTTTTTCGCTATCGAAGGTGCGGACATTGGCGGATACATTCGCTATCGCGGTGAACTTGGCCGGGCCGGCGCCAAATGCAAGCGGGGCCTGCGAGCGCGTCTCGCGACGTGGGCGGCAGCAGTCCCTGCGCCGCGTTGAATGGTAGACTTCAGCTTGTACGCCGGGCAAGGCATATTGCCGCAGCCAGGCGCGAACCCAGCCTTCTTCCACCAGCCGCGATATCGTGCCCATGTTCATCAGACCTCTGCTCGTCTTCGGTGCGCTGCTGCTCATGATTGTTGGTCTGTTGCTGACGCCGCATGCTGAGGCCGGTGAGTCGCGTGTGCAGGCGCCTGACTGGACATTGGAGGCCGTTGGTGGTGCCACTGTGTCCCTGCATCGCGACGCGCGCGGTGTGCCGGCGGTGTTGTTCTTCTGGGCCACTTGGTGTCCCCATTGCGGCGCTGCGCTGCCCACGATGGAATCTCTTTATAGGGAATTTGCACCGCGCGGTGTGCGTTTCTATGCCTTGAATATTTGGGAGGATGGCGATGCGGTCGGCTACTTCCGCGCGCACGGCTACCACCTGCCGCTGTTCCTGACCGCCGACTTGGTGGCCGAAGATTACGGCATTGAGGGCACACCCGGCGTGGTTGTCATCGACCGTCAGATGGGCATCCAGGAGTTGCACGTGGACGGCGCAGCGCCGCGCGAGATGGCTGGCGTTGTGCGTCAGTACCTGCGTGCGGAACTGAATCGAAATATTGTCACGCAACGGTGACGGACAAGGCCATCGCCGTCATATGATGGCCCCATGCATGACCACACAGGGGAGCTGAACCATGTTGGGACAACGTAAAGACATGCGCATGCCGGCGCCGCACGATGCCTTGCCGGGACGCCCGATAGCCATGCCGGTACCGGCCCGCCACTTTGTGCTAGGCACGCCGCTGGTCGCACCGTTCCCGCCCAGCTGTGAAGTTGCGTACTTCGGTCTCGGCTGTTTCTGGGGCGCGGAAAAATGTTTCTGGCAGATGCCCGGCGTCTATACGTCGGCCGTTGGCTATGCCGGGGGACTGACGCCGAACCCCACCTATCAAGAAGTCTGCAGCGGGCTGACCGGCCACAACGAAGTGGTAATGGTGGTGTTCGATGCGGCGCAGGTCGATTACGGCACGCTGCTGAAGGCGTTCTGGGAAGCCCATAATCCGACCCAGGGCATGCGTCAGGGCAACGACCTCGGCACCCAGTATCGCTCCGGCATCTATTGCACTAGCGCTACCCAAGAGCAGCTCGCGGATGCGTCGCTCCAACGTTACCAGGTATCTCTGGCAGGGGCGGGCTTTGGCCCGGTCACTACCGAAGTGCTGCTCGCGCCACAGTTCTACTATGCCGAGGAATACCACCAGCAGTACCTGGCCAAAAACCCGCATGGTTATTGCGGCCTCGGTGGCACCGGCGTGCGCTGCGCGGACTGACGAGAACGCCAACCGAGCGCGACAAGATCCGCACGGGCTTGCCGCTCAGGCGTGTCACTCCTCAGGGCATATTCGATGAGCACTCAAACATGGGATCCCGACGATTACGCGCGCCACGCGAGCTTCGTGGTGGAGATGGCGGCTGACTTAGTTGAGCTGCTGGTACCGCGTGTAGGTCAGCGCGTACTCGATCTCGGCTGCGGCGACGGTGCTTTGACCATCAAGCTGTTGCCCTATGGCTGCGAAGTGGTGGCCGTCGACAGCAGCGCTGAACAGGTCGGGGCTGCCTGCGCGCGTGGCATCGATGCACGGGTCATGGATGGTGAACGCCTGAGTTTCCACCAGCAATTCGATGCTGTGATCAGTAACGCCGCCCTGCATTGGATGAAGCGGCCGGCGGCGGTCATCGACGGCGTGTGGCAGGCGTTGCGACCGGGTGGGCGTTTTGTCGCGGAGATGGGCGGTGCCGGTAACGTCGCGACCGTAGTCGACGCCATCAGCGCCGTGCTTGCTGTGCGCGGAATCGACGCGAGCGCCTGGAGCCCGTGGTATTTCCCCACCCCTGCGGCCTATCGCGAACTATTGGAAAGTCGTGGTTTCGTGGTTGATTCCATCGTCTTGTTCGAGCGCCCCACACCACAAGCCGGTGATGTGGTGCATTGGCTGCGCCTGTTCGCACAGTCCTTCGCGGCTGCCTTGCCGGCCAACGAGCGCGAGGACTTCTACGGCGCGCTTGCCGACCGTCTGGCGCCCAAGCTGCGCAATGACGAAGGGCGCTGGATTCTGGATTACGTGCGGCTGCGCTTCACCGCTCACCGACCGGCGTGAGTGCCGCAGCAGATTCACCCTAAGTCCGACAGGCTCCTAGATCGGCTGAGTCAGGCGTTCGACATGGGCTGCGACGCAGTCGCCAAGTCGCTCGAGGTTGTAGCCGCCTTCGAGCACCGATAGCAGTCGTCCGCCAGCATATTGCGCGGCGACTTCCATCAAACGCTCAGTCATCCACTGAAAGCAGCGGGTGCTCAACTGCAGGTCGGCCAGCGGGTCGTCGCGGTGTGCATCGAAACCGGCCGAAATGATCACGCATTCCGGTTTGAAGGCATCGAGCTTGGGAATGATCTCCTCGCAGAACGCGCGTTCGTAGGCGCTGTCGGTCGCGCCAGCGGCCATCGGGCAGTTGAGCGTGGTGCCGCGTCCGCGCCCGCTGCCCGTCTCATAGGCCGCGCCGGTGCCAGGATAGTAGGGATATTGATGTGTGCTGATGTAGAGGACGCTAGGGTCTTCCTCGAAGCTATGCTGCGTGCCATTGCCGTGGTGTACATCCCAGTCGACGATCGCAATCTTATCCAGACCATGCCGACCCTGCAGATAGCGCGCCAGGATCGCGACATTGTTGAACAAACAAAAACCCATTGCCGCCTCGCGCTCGGCATGGTGGCCAGGCGGGCGCAGCACGGCGAAGCCATTGTTTATCTGGCCCTGCACCAGCGCGTCGGCAAGCACCAGCGGCGCGCCGGCGGCGAGCAGCGCGACGTCGTAAGATTGCGCCGAGATCACCACATCTGGCGTGTCCAGATAGGGCGCACCGGCGGCGCACGCTTGGGCCGCGCGACGGATATAGGCCAGGGTATGGCTGCTCTCGAGCACTGCGATGTCGGCCGGCACGGCCGCACAATGTTGCAACTCGCCAAACCATGAGCGTGTCGCCAGCGCACGACGAATGGCACTCAGGCGCGCAGGCTGCTCCGGATGGCGCGGGCCGGTGTCGTGGGCCAGGAACCGATCGTCGTCAATAAGGCCAGTGGCCATGGTCTTGGAAGTCCTGAACGCTGTGACTTTCGATTGGGGGCGCAGGACGCAGGCGCGGAACGTAGTGCGCGCGAAGTCGGTTAAACCACGAGCTGCGCGCGGCAGCTTGTCGCAGCGTGCATCAGTGAACTTCCGCGGCAGCGGCGGGACGAGAAGGAACTGTCGTCGAGCTGGTTTTGGCCGTCGCTTTGGCGCGGCCTTCGTTATCGACCAGCCGTTGGTCGGCGGTGTCGGCGTGGATCCAATCGGTCAGCACATTGCCCGCTTCCGAGAGGATGACGTCCAAGGCCTTGTCCTTCTCGTCGGGCTTGCGGAATTCGTCGTCCTCTTCTTCGGTTTCCGGGGTGACGACATCGGCCGGCAGCGGCGCCAAGCCGCGCGCTACTCGGATCTGGTTCTCGCGCGTTCGCTGATCGGCGCGAGCTTTGTCGTGCTCGTTGCGACGCTTGTCCTCGCGCAGCGACAGAGATTTCTGCTTCTGTGCATCACTGACCGCGCGTTCGGTCGCAAGCAGTGCTTGAAAGGCGCTA
>JANMJF010000434.1:0-1715 GCA_031371245.1 Pseudomonadota bacterium
ACACCGCGCGGCATCGGCAAGGTCGGCAAGGGCGCACTTGCCCATCTCCATCCCCAGCATCTCGCCGCGACCGTGCTGAAGGCGCTGGCCGAACGTAATTCGCTCAACACCGCCGATGTCGACGACATCATCTGGGGCACCAGCTCGCAGGTTGCGGCGCAGGGCGCCGATCTTGGTCGCATGGCGGCGCTCGACGCCGGTTACGACATCCGCGCGTCGGGCATGACGCTCGATCGTTTCTGCGGTTCGGGTATTACCACCGTCAGCCTGGCGGCCGCCCAGATCATGTCCGGCATGGAAGACCTGGTCATCGCCGGCGGCACCGAGATGATGAGCTACGTGGCCTCGATTGCCGATCCCAAGCAGCCACCGATGCTCGACCGTGGCAATCTGCATCTGCGCTCTATACATCCGCAATCGCAACAAGGCGTGTGTGCTGATTTTATTGCGACCCTGGAAGGCATCGATCGCAAGGCAGTTGATGAATTGGCGCTGGCGTCGCAACAGCGCGCGGCGGTAGCGATCAAGGACGGACGCTTCTTGCGCTCGCTGGTGCCGGTCTACAACCTTGATGGCAGCCTGGCCTTGGATCACGATGAGTTTCCGCGCCCCGAAACAACGCTGGCAACCTTGGCTGGACTGAAACCGGTATTCGGCGCGTGGGCAGAGCTGGTGGTCGACGACGTCGGCAACACCTACGGCGGGCTGATCCGCCAGAAGTATCGAGCGCTGGGCGACGTGCAGTTCATCCACCATGCCGGTAACTCCTCGGGTGTGGTTGATGGCGCGGGTGGTTTGCTGCTGGCCTCGGCAGCCTATGTGAAGAAACATGGATTGAAGCCGCGCGCACGCGTGATCGCCACCGCGAATATCGGCGATTGCCCGACCTTGATGTTGAACGCGCCGGTGCCGGCGGCGAGGAAGGTCTTGGCCAAGGCCGGTCTCAGCGTCAACGATATCGACCTGTTTGAAATCAACGAAGCCTTCGCGGTAGTCGCGGAGAAATTCATTCGCGACCTGAAACTGGACCGCGCCAAGGTCAACGTGAATGGCGGTGCCATCGCCCTGGGCCATCCGATTGGTGCCACCGGTTCTATGCTGGTCGGCACCTTGCTTGACGAACTCGAGCGCCAGGGTAAGCAGCGCGGACTGGTGACGATGTGTGCAGCCGGCGGTATGGCACCGGCCATCATCATCGAAACGCTCTGAGCGCCGCTTCGCGTCTAAACCTCGAAGCGCTTGAACGCGTCCTGATAGTCGCCATGCCAGCGCGACAGCGGTGGGCGATCCTCGGCCATGTCGTAGGCCGCCCACACCATGCGCTTGGCATCGTCGGCGCTCGATACTTCATTGTCCGGACAAATGATGTAGAAGCTGCCGCGCGCAATGGCGGCAAGCATGTAGTCAACGACCTGCTCCGGCAGCCACGCGCCGTCGGGCTTCGATGGCACACGACGACGTGTCAAACCGGTGTAGGTATAACCCGGCACCAGCAGATGGGCATTCACCTGGCAGTCGACGGTCGTACGCAATTCGTGTTGTAAAGCCTCCGTCAGTGACTTCACGCCAGACTTGCTGACGTTGTAAGCCGGATTGCCCGGCGGATTGGTGATGCCCTGTTTGGAGCCGGTGTTGATGATCAAGGCGGGCTCGCCCTGCGCGATCATGGCTGCGGTGAAAGCCTGCACGCCGTGCACGATGCCCCACAGATTGAC
>JANMJF010000440.1:0-2359 GCA_031371245.1 Pseudomonadota bacterium
CGCCTTTCAGGTAAAACCACTTCGATACCCGCTTGTTCGCAGGTATTGGCCATATCCGACACCGTCGCTCGATGCATGTCGCGCACGTAACGCAGATCGTCGTAAGGCCTGCCGCAGTGCATAGGACCCTGGTCAAAATTATCTCTACATTCGGCTGTTCCTGAGCGGCTGCCGCTCGTCCGTGACACGAAGGTTTGCGCCGCCGCGTGGTCACGACTGTACCACGCGGGCCTTGCTGCAAACGGGGCATGCTCCGACTCGCCAGCCGGGCCTCGATGGGCTAAACTGCACCCCGCAGCGACACAGTGTCGCTGGTGTCCAGCCCTTCCGTTCCTACGCATCGACTCGACACAAATGCTCGCCGGCAGCACGTGCCGGCCCCCGTAGCAAGGCATAAATCATTGACGACTTTTTCTTCACTCGGCTTAGCCGAGACGCTTCTGCGCGCCGTTGAGGCGCAAGGCTATACCATCCCCACGCCGATCCAGGTGCAGGGCATACCGGCGGTCCTTTCTGGCCGCGATGTGATGGCGGCAGCTCAGACCGGCACCGGCAAGACCGCAGCGTTTGCGCTGCCGCTGTTGCAACGCTTGGCCGCCGACACCACTTCCCAGCGCCGCACGCCGCGCGCCTTGATCCTGACCCCGACCCGCGAGCTGGCGGCACAGATCCAGGAATGCTTCGTCCAGTACGGCGCCAATTTGAAAATCAAGAGCGCGGTGGTTTTTGGTGGTGTCGGCATCAACCCCCAAATCGACATGTTGCGTCGTGGTGTCGACATTCTGGTTGCCACACCAGGTCGCCTGCTCGACCTCTATGGTCAGGGCGAGGTCAATTTCTCCAAGATCGAAGTGCTGATCCTCGACGAAGCCGACCGTATGCTCGACATGGGCTTCATCCATGACATCCGCAAGATCCTGAAGGTCCTGCCGGCTAAGCGTCAGAACCTGCTGTTCTCGGCAACTTTCTGCGACGAGATCCGCCAGCTCGCCAAGGGCCTGCTCGATCGTCCACTGGAAATCACCGTCACCCCGCAGCGGGTCGCGGCTGACACCGTCAGCCAAGAGATCTACCACGTCGAAAAAGATCAGAAGCCGGCCCTCTTGAGCCATCTCATCAAACAGCACGACTGGCATCAGGTGCTGGTCTTTACCCGCACCAAACATGGTGCCGACCGCCTCACGCGCAAACTCGTGCGAGACGGTATCGATGCCGCTGCCATCCATGGCAACAAGAGTCAAAACGCGCGGACCCGTGCGCTCGACGACTTCAAGGCCAATCGTGTTCAGGTGCTGGTCGCGACCGACATCGCAGCGCGTGGTATCGACATCGATCAATTGCCGCAGGTGGTCAACTTCGAACTGCCCCACGTCTCGGAAGACTATGTGCATCGTATCGGCCGCACCGGCCGGGCGGGTGCCAATGGTCACGCGGTGTCGCTGGTCGAGCGCGAAGAGATGGGCGATCTGCGCGGCATCGAGCGTTTGCTCAAGCGCCGTCTGCCGGTCGCCACCGCGCAGGGCTTCGTGCCACAGTCGAGCAACGACCTGCACGCCGACAATGCCGCCGAAGCCGACCAGCGTCGTGCCAAAGCTAACCCGCCGTCGACCACACGCAAGGCCGGCGCCAAACCTGCCGCCGGTCAGCACAACCGTCGTCGCAACACCGGCGGTGGTGGCGGTAACGGCAATAGCAGTGGCAACGGCAATGGCAACCGCAGCGGTAACAGCAATGGCAACACCTCGGCGCGCGAGGCCAATGGCAACCAGGCACGGCGCCAGTCGGCCTGATTGAAGTCCGCAGTCGCGCTCCGTTTGGGGCGCGACGTTGCCGCCTTGGTCGGCGCTGGTAAGTCATTACAATGACGACCCACTCGTCCCACCAAGGAAGTCCGGCATGTCCCTCGCCAAACCTGCATTGAGTCTCGCTGCCGTCCCCGGCCGGCGCCAGCGCACCCTCGAACTCGCGCAAGAAATCGAACAACGTGGCTACGCCGGCATCTATTGCCCGAGTCTCGGCGACGGTCTGGCGCTCAGCCAGGCGCTAGCGCAAGTCACCAAAACCATTCCGTTCGGCACCAGCGTGCAGCCGATCTACTACCGCCAAGCCGAGGACTACGCGCAGACCGTGGCCTTCATCCATGAACTCGCGCCGGGACGTTTTCGTTTTGGCATCGGCGTCGCCCATGCGCCCGCGCTGGCCAACCGCGGTCTGACTGGCGGCAAGCCCCTAGTCGATATGCAGGATTTTGTCACGCGCCTGCGCGCTACGCCGCGCGCGGGTGAATTACCGCCGCTGGTATTGGCCACTTTGCGCCGACGCATGATCGGCCTTGCGGCGCAGATCGGCGAGGGCATGG
>JANMJF010000441.1:0-5488 GCA_031371245.1 Pseudomonadota bacterium
TTCACCCCATTCACCGCGCATGGTGACCAGCATGAACAAAGGAAATTGACAGGAGCGGGTCAGCGAGGCGATGGCATTGATACAATTGCCAACACCGCTCGACTGCATGAGCAGTGCGCCGCGTTCACCGCCCAGCCAGGCACCCGCCAGCAAGCCCATGCCTTCCTCTTCGGTCGTGAGCGGCACGGTGCGCAGTTCAAGGTCGGCACTACACAACGCGATCAGGCGGCGATGCCCGGCATCGGGAACATAGGCGACCTGACGCAATCCTTGCTGTTTGAATACGCGGTGGATAGCAGCCGGCCACAGCGGATCGGTGACGGTGTTCAGCTTTAATTCCCCAAAATAGTGAGCGCCCCATGCCGGCACGCGTCTAGCCATTAGCGCATGACTCAGCGCAGCCTGCCAAGCTTGCCCGCAGACCCCGAGTTCCGGTTTATGCTTGCGCCATGAACAAGCCTATCAGCCGTACCGTCCCCGCACTGCTCGCCGAAATGGTGGCGCGTGATCCCGCGCATCTCGCCATCGTCGCCGGCCAGCAGCGTTTGTCCTATGCCCAATTTGCCGCCGAAGTAAACCGCGCCGCGCGCGCCCTGCACGCAGCAGGTATTTGTGCCGGTGATCGGGTCGGCATTCTGATGGGCAATCGTGTCGAATGGCTGGTGCTCGATTTCGCTGCGATGAGCCTGGGCGCGATTACAGTCGGATTGAATACCTGGGCCACCGCCCACGAACTCGCCTATCAATTGCAGCACGCCGAGGTAAAGCTGCTGGCTATCGAGCCGCACTTTCGTACTAGCGATTTTCGCGCGTTGCTGGTCGATGCGCGTCGCCAGGCCGGCGGTCTGCCCGCGCTCGCGGTTGTCGTGTGCACGGAGGATGCGGCGCTCGGCATGTTGTCGTATCAGGATTTCATGGCGGGTGCTGAAGGTGTCGAGCCCAGCATCATCGCTGCCATGACGGCGCGCATCCAAGCTGAAGACGTCGCCTGCCTGTTATACACCTCGGGCTCGACAGCACTACCGAAAGGCGTGCCGTTATTGCATCGCGGACTGATCGACAACATGTGGGAAATCGGCGAACGCCAGCAGCTGGTGGCCGACGACAAATTGTGGCTGGCGGTGTCGCTGTTCTGGTCACTGGCCTGCGTGAATGCCCTGTATGCGGTCATGACCCACGGTGCGAGCATTGTACTTCAGCATCACTTCGATGCCGGTGTAGCCTTGCGCGTGATCGAGGCCGAACGGTGTACGGTGTTTTACGGCACGCCGAATATGGCGCTCGCTTTATGGGAGCATCCACAACGCGCTGATCACGACATCAGTTCCTTGCGCACCGGCGTGACCATCGGTACGCCGGAACAAGTGCGACGGGTGGCGACACTCGGTGTTGAGAAGATCTGTAATGTCTATGGACTGACCGAAGCCTACGGCAATTCGGCCGTGACCGATGCCGGGCTGCCCTTGGAGCAGCGCTTGTTGAGCGTCGGTCGGGCACTCGGTGGCGTCGAGATCCGTATCATTGATGCCGAGAGCGGCACGACACAGCCGCCCGGCACGGCCGGCGAAATCACCTTGAAGGGCAATGTACTGCCAGGTTACTGGAACGATGCGGTGCGCACTGCTGAGGCCTTCACCGCTGACGGTTATTTCCGTACCGGAGATCTCGGGCTACTCGACGACGAGGGATATCTTTTCTATCGCGGGCGGTTGAAGGAGCTGGTCAAAACAGGTGGCATCAATGTCGCGCCGGCCGAAGTCGAGGAAGTGCTGGCCAGTCATCCGGCCGTCGAACTTGCCTTCGTGACGGGCATTCCCGATGCGCGTCTCGACGAGGCCTTGGCGGCGGTGATCATCACGCGCAGCGGTTTCGCAGTTACCGAAGCAGAACTCGCCGCCCATTGCCGCGCGACGCTCGCAGCCTACAAGACCCCGCGACATTTTCGTTTCGTCGATGCGGCGATACTGCCGCTGACTTCAACGGGCAAACTCAAGCGCAATGAGTTGCCGGGTTTGTTTGCTGAAAAGGTCGGATAGTCGGCCCTCAAGGCCGCACCAATATCCGTCCCATGGCCTGCCTACCGGTCAGCAACTTCAAAGCCTCCACACCTTCATCGAGCTTGAATTCGCGCGTGATCATCGGTCGCAGTTTGCCTTGGGCATACCACTCGAACAGCGTCTCGACCGAGATCGTCAGCTGGTCGTAGGCGTGCCAACGGAAATGCCGCAAAGATGACCCGAGCGCTGAGCGGTTCTTGACCAACAGGCGATTGGCGGGGATCTGCGGAATGCCGCCGACAAAACCGACCAGCACGATGCGACCGCCCCAGCCCAAGGCCGAGAGTGCCTTGTCAAACAGCGCACCACCGACCGGATCGAAGCACACGTCGGCGCCGCGATCGGCGGTCAGCGCCATGACTGCCGCAGTGAGATCCTGTTCGCTGTAGTTGATCAAGTCATCGGCGCCACGACTTTTCGCTGCCGCGAGCTTCTCGGCTGTACTGGCGGCAGCGATCACGCGCGCGCCCAGCGCCTTGCCGATTTCTACGGCCGTTAAGCCCACGCCGCCGGCCGCGCCGAGTACCAGCAAGGTTTCACCGGCGGTGAGCCGGCCCATCCAGCGCAGCGCCACGTCGGAGGACAGATAGGCGACCGGAAAGGCCGCCGCATCGTCGAAACTCATGCCGATCGGGATCGCCCAGGTGTCGCTCTCGGCGGCCAGCGCCTGCTCGGCCAGTCCACCATAGGCCAGCAAGGCCATGACGCGATCACCAGGCTTGAAGCGCGTGACCTTGGCGCCCACCGCCACTACAGTGCCGGCGGTCTCGAGACCGGGTGCGAAGGGCAGCGGCGGTTTGGTTTGATAGGTACCGCCGACCATGATGGTGTCGGCGAAGTTGACCGCCGTGGCGGCCAATTTGTTTAGGACTTGTTGATCTGCCGGCGTCAGTGCCGGCAGATCTTCCACGACGAGGTCTTCGACCGCGCCCCAGGCATGACAGACGAGGGCGCGCATGAAGTCTCCTTAAGCTTAGGCGCGACCGGAGCGCAGCACCTGGCCCGGACGGGAACCGGTGTCCTTACCATGTTCGAACAGCGTGGTGCCATTGACGATGGTGTATTCGACGCCACGCGCCGGCACTACCAGACGTCGGCCACCACCGGGCAGGTCATAACGCATTTCGCCACGCTTGTTCGAACCGACCGTTGCCATATCGAAGATCGCGAAATCGGCGGCCAGACCAGGTGCAATGCGCCCGCGGTTCTTGATGCCGAACAGTTTCGCCGGCTCGGTGGTGATGCGTTGTACGGCGCGTTCCAGGCTCATAGTCTCGCGCTCACGCACCCAGGTACCGAGCAGATAGGTGCAATAGCCGGCGTCACACAGGCTGTCGACGTGCGCACCACCGTCGGATAAACCGATCATGATGCGCGGCTCGTTGATCAGATCCGGAATCTTGCTCTCGTCGGCGTTGAAGAAATCATAGGTGTATTGCAGACGCAGTTGATCTTCGACGGCGAGGTCGATGAAGGTGTCGGCCGGATGGGCGTTGCGCTCGGCAGCGATCTCGGCAACGTTGCGCCCAACGTATTTGGCCATCGCCGGATCGCTCGCCTCCAGAATAACGGCCACTTCCCAGCGTGCCGAGAAGATCAAGGCCTTCTTCAAAGACTCTTTGAACGCGGCGCGGAATTCCGCTTGCTGGTAAACAGCAATCTGCTCAGCGACCGGTTTGTTGAACACCGGGTTGAAGCACGGCATGTTGGCGAACAGAAAGGGTTTGCTCAGATCGATTTGACCGACCAGCGGCCGGCAGGTCGCCTGCGGCACCGAACCGCGCTTGATCAAGTCGTCGACCTCGACCAAGGTCTCCTGCACCTGGTTCGGATTGTCGTCGCGGTTTAACAGCGCGAGCCAGGTGACCGGACGGCCGCTGGAAGTCAGCAGCAGATCGAGCAATTCGCGCTCCTGCGGGCTGACGCGCGAGACGTCATTGGTCAACGCCAGTTCGATGGCGCCATGACCGACGTCGCGCAGCACATTGCCATAGGCACGCAGCTCGTCGAGGCTGGCCAGACGGCACGCGAGCGGGCGGCCTTCGTAGCCGATGTGCTGGCCGGCATTGGTGGTGGTGAAACCGAAAGAACCGGCGTCCATCGCTTCGCGCAGCAGGGCGGCAATCTTTTTCGTTTCGTCTTGCGTCGCGGCGCGTTCGGTCGATTCCGCGCCAAGCACGAAATGGCGAAAGGGCGTGAGGGCGCTGAGGAAGCCGAGATTCAAACCCGAGCCGCGACGGGCGGCGGCGTCCATGTATTCAGGAAAAGTTTCCCAATCCCAGGTCACGCCTTTCGAGAGCACATCGAACGGAATCGCTTCGACGTTGACCAGATCCCAAGCCGCGACTTCGCGCGTCTCGGGACGGCAGGGTGCGAGACCCACGCCGCAGTTACCCATCATGACCGTCGTCACACCATGCCAGCAGGAAGGCGAGGTTACCGAGTCCCAGCAGATCTGCGCGTCGTAGTGGGTGTGCGGATCGACGAAGCCTGGTGCGACGATCAAGTCCTGGGCATCGATAGTGCGGGTGGCGGTGCCCGAGACCTTACCGACTTCAACGATCTTGCCATCCTTGACCGCAATGTCAGCGCGGACGCGCGCTGCGCCAGTGCCATCGACGACGGTGCCATTTCGAATTACGAGGTCATAGGACATCACGTTCACTCCTGCTGTGTTGGGCATCGACAGTATACGTAAATCACCCGCGCTTCATTAGCGATCCTTACGGCGATGTTAATGCCTCCCCAAATAGGTAGTCGAAATATTACGCGGGACGCGGTGTTGCAACGCGATTAATTACTTCAGGGTGAGCGAGAAGGTTGTGCGAGTGGTCGACGAAGCGTGACACACGACCCGTATCGTGCGCGACGACGGGTGCCGAATCCAGACTCAGGGCAGCGGGGTGTTGCTTGGCGCGAGGTCGCCGGCATCGCCTGACTTATACAGCGCGCCTTTACGCAGCAGCCACAGGGTCAGTTGCTCGCCTTTGCGCCACAGCAGGTCCGCGTTGCCGTTACCGTCGTAATCGCCGCTCGCCAGTAGTTTGGCGCCCGCCGGGGGACGATTCAACAGATTGCGCGCGGCCACGCTGGCTCCATTCATGAGCCACAGCTCAAGTTGACGCAGCGCAGGGTCATACCACAGCACATCGCAATGGCCATCGCCGTCGAAGTCGTTGACTGCCATCACGCGTCGTTTCGCATCAACCCGCGGCAGGCCGGATTTCGCAATGCGGATGGCACCGTCCATGAGCCATAGAGTGCTGCGCTGTCCAGCGGTTTCATGCCACAGCAGATCGCTTGCGCCATTGGCGTCGAAATCACCGACGCCAGCCAGCGTCCAGGCTGGCGGCACACGCAGCGGCGTGCCCACTTGGTCGGTGACGCGAAAGACTTCCGGCAGCACAGTGCCGTCCAAACGCCATTGACTC
>JANMJF010000448.1:0-10004 GCA_031371245.1 Pseudomonadota bacterium
GCCGAGCAGCATGGTCGCGATCACGGTCACCGCGTAGGTCTCGAACAGGTCGGCGGCCATGCCGGCGCAGTCGCCGACGTTGTCACCGACGTTGTCGGCGATCACCGCCGGGTTGCGTGGGTCATCCTCGGGAATACCGGCTTCAACCTTACCCACCAGATCGGCGCCGACGTCGGCGCCCTTGGTGAAAATGCCGCCGCCGAGACGCGCGAAGATGGAAATCAGCGAACCGCCGAAACCCAGACCGACCAGCGGTGCAAGGCTGGCTTGCGGGTTGTCGTGGGTCAGGAAGGCGTAATAGCCGGCCACGCCGAGCAGGCCTAGACCCACCACCAGCAGACCGGTGATGGCGCCCCCACGGAACGCGACCTGTAGAGCCGCGTTCAAGCCTTTGTTGGCCGCTTCGGCGGTACGCAGGTTGGAGCGCACCGAGATGTTCATGCCGATGTAACCGGTGGCGCTGGACAGCACCGCGCCAATCAGGAAGCCGATGGCGGTCAATTGGCCGAGCGCGACCCACAGGCCGACGCACAAGATGGCTCCGACGATCGCGATGGTGGTGTACTGGCGGTTCAGATAGGCATTCGCGCCTTGTTGAATCGCCGTTGCGATCTCGATCATGCGCGCGTTGCCCTGCGGTTGGGCCAGGATCCAGCGTACGGACCAGCCGCCGTAGAGCACGGCGCCGACTCCGCAGAGTATGGAAAACCAGAGTGCAGACATGAGAAGACCCCTCAGCTAAGGATTGCTGTCAATTAATTGTGCGTAGGATCGGCCGAAATCAGCCGCTAAAGCCCGTCATTCCCCATCGATGGGCGGGCCAGATTGTACTGGCCTTATCAACTCAGGGCAAAACTTGAGGCCAGTATTCGCGCGACCGGGCGATTCTTGAGGATCACGTATTGCGGCAGACCGTCGACGTAGGGCGGGTAGTCCTCGCCCATGATGAGCGGGCGCAGATAGCGGCGACAAGCCGCGGTGATGCCATAGCCGTCGGCGGTGATGTAATCGCGCGGCATCTTGCGCTCAACATTGGCGACTTCACTCAAAGCAGCCTTGCCGATCTTCCAAGCGTAAGGCTCGTCGGCCAGCCGCACGATGGTCGGCATGACGGCGTTGTCGCCAGCCAGCGCCATCTCGACCGCCGCGCGGCCCAGCGCATAGGCCTGCTCTACGTCGGTCTTTGAGGCAATGTGTCGCGCCGCGCGTTGCAGATAATCTGCCACCGCCCAGTGAAACTTATGGCCCAGTTTGTCTTTGATCAGGTGGGCGATGACCGGTGCCACGCCGCCAAGCTGGGCATGGCCGAAGGCATCGCGGCTGCCGGCCTCGGCGACAAAATTACCCTCGGCATTGCGCAAGCCCTCCGACACCACGATCGCGCAATAGCCGTGGGCTTTCACGCAGGCCTCAACCTTGGCGAGGAAATCGGCTTCGTTGAAAGTGATTTCCGGGAACAAAATGAGATGGGGCGCGGCGCCTGGCGTGGTGGCCGCCAGGCCGCCGGCGGCGGCGATCCAGCCGGCGTGACGACCCATGACCTCCAGCACGAAAACCTTGGTCGAGGTCTTGGCCATGGAGGCAACGTCGAAGCCCGCCTCGCGGATTGAGACCGCCACATACTTGGCCACTGAGCCGAAGCCCGGGCAGTTGTCAGTGATGGGCAGGTCGTTATCGACGGTCTTGGGGATGCCGATGCAGGTCAGTGAATAGCCTCGCGCGCGGCTGAACTGCGCGACTTTGTTTGAGGTGTCCTGGGAATCGCCGCCACCGTTGTAGAAGAAATAGCCGATGTCGTGGGCGCGGAACACTTCCAGCAGACGCTCGTACTCGGCAGGGTTTTGGTCCCCGCCTTTGAGTTTGTAGCGGCAGGAACCGAAGGCACCCGACGGCGTGTGGCGCAGCGCCGCGATGTCGGCGTCGGACTCCAATGAGGTATCGATCAAATCCTCGGAGAGCGCGCCGATGATGCCATTGCGGCCGGCATAGAGTTTGCCGATGCGATCTGGATGCTGGCGCGCGGTCTGGATGACGCCGCAGGCGGAGGCATTGATGACGGCAGTGACGCCGCCCGATTGCGCGTAGAACGCGTTGCGTTTCTCCACAGTCATTACATGATTCCGTATAAAACTGGTGTTGGGATGCGAGCTGCCGTGGGCGCCCGAGCGGACTCAAGCGAACTCTCGTGCGAGGGCTCAGTCAGAATCGGCGGCGCACCAATAATAGGGTAAGCCTCGGCCTTGTGTTAACGTAAGTGCGGCGCCAGCCCGCCGGATCCGCCCATGAAAAATCAACTCTGCTCCGCCCTCATTTTGCTCGCCGCACTCGGAATTTCCGCGTCGTTGGAGGCAGCCGACTCGATCGAACTGCCGGAAATCGGCGACTCGGCCGGGGCCATCATCTCGCCCGAGCAGGAACATCGGTTGGGCGAAGAATACATGCGCCAGATCCGTCGCCAAGCGCCCTTAGTCTCCGATGACGAGGTGGAGGACTATGCCCAGTCACTGGGCACCAGCCTCAGCAAATTCACCCATTACGAACTGCCGTTTCATTTTTTCATGATACAGAGCCCGGAGATTAACGCCTTCGCCCTGCCGGGTGGCTATGTTTCGGTGTACACCGGGCTCATGCTCGAAACCCAGAATGAAAGTGAGTTGGCCTCGGTACTGGGCCACGAAATCTCCCACGTCACCCAGCGCCACGGCGCGCGCATGATCGAGGAATCCGCGCACATGTCGGCGCCCATGATCGCCTCAATGGTGGCGGGTCTGGTGTTGATGGCGGTCAACCCGCAGGCCGGTGCTGGTGCGCTGATGGCCGGGCAAGCGGCCGCCCAGCAAATGCAGATCAATTTCACCCGCGCCAACGAGAAAGAGGCCGATGCATTCGGCATCCAGCTCATGAACCAGGCCAACTACGATACCCAGATGATGGCGTCGTTCTTCGAGCGCATGCAGCGCGCTTCACGTTATACCGACCCGGCCTACATTCCCGAATACCTGCGTACCCACCCGATCACCATCAACCGTATTGCCGAGGCGCGCAACCGCGCCGAGCAGATCAAGCAGACCGGCGTGCATGGCGACAGCTTCAATTACCATCTGGTCAAGGCCAAGCTGCGCGTCATAGCGGAACCGGATCCGATGCAGGCGGTGCGCTATTTCCAGGAAGCGCTGGCCAAGCACGATGATCCACATGAAGAAGCGCTGCGCTATGGCTACGCGCTGGCCTTGATCGAAGCGGGCGATTTCGACAAAGCACGTATCGAACTGACCAAATTGATCGGCGCCTATCCCAAGCTCATCGCTTTTCGTATCGCGGCCGGTCTGCTTGAGCAGCGCGCCAACCTTTTTGCTGCCGCGCTGCCCTATTTTGCCAAGGCCCACGAGCTTGAACCCGAGAGCCGGGCCGCAGTGTATGGCTACGTCAACGCCCTGCTGCTGGTCGACCGCGCTCAGGAAGCCAAGGACCTGCTTGGCGCGTACGGCCTGTCGGACCGTCGTGACCCGAAGTTCTACAAACTGCTGGCCGACGCCCAGAACCATCTTGGCGAAGCGCCCGAGGCGCACGGTTCTCTGGCCGAGTACTACTACGGCGTCGGCGAATTCCCCTATGCCGCCGAGCAGCTGCGCATCGCGCGCGAGTCACCGGGCTTGAACAACTATCAGCGCCAGAAAATCGTGGCGCGGCTGGAAGAAGTCGAAGACACCTTACAAAGGTCGATGGGCGACCGGCACTAATCCGGGCGAAGACCACGTTCGATCGGCTGCCCCGAGGCAGGATAGTCTTATAGATCCGTGCTTAACTGCACTGTCATACAATCAGCATTAAATTGTGTGACGAAGTCGACAGCCGCCACGGACCAGCTTTGCGTCTAATGCCGCTCCGCAAAATCACGCATCTTCCGCCTCGTCGGGATGAACTGGCTGCGAGGGCGCAGTTCTATAAACGAATGTTAAATCGCAGCCCTTTTGTGGCGCACTTAACAGTATAGAAACAGACGCGAACTATATTTGCCCCACTATAAGAAAAGCGCCGGATGTCCCTTGCAGACCGGCCAAAAAAAGGACGCATAAAACGGCATGAAAAATAGAAACTGGTTCTGCTACTCGCTCGATATGATCGGCCTGGCCATGCTGGCTGGCGCGGGTCTGGCAATGTTGTGCGCCCTCTGGCTTGCTGGCGCGACGGTCGAAACCGTCATGATGGGGGCTTTCCGTACCGCCCTGGAACTCGCCGTTGGCTGTTTCCTTTTGGCACGCAGCTACGAAATCGCAACCATCCTCAAGCACGACCGCGTGGCAGAAAAGCCGGTCCTGGAGACCTTCACCAACGACAACGTTGAACAGTTGCCGAAGCGCGACAGTCTGCCGCGCGCTGCCTGATCCGTTCCGCTCCGCTCCCGAGCGCGCAATGCGGTCGGGTAGCTGGGCTGCCCCCGCCCTGTTTTTCCCGCTTTTTCTACCCGACTGGCTGTTGCGCGGCGACCATTGTGCTCAGCGTTTGACGACGCGGTAGCCGGCGCGTGGAAAGTGCACAGCGACCGCACCCAAAGCTGGGTCTTCCCGTTCGATGGTCACGCTTTCGGCCGAGATCGCCGTGAGGCGGCCGCTGGTCTGTTCCGGCCCATAGTCATCGGCCGTCACCGCCACCTGTTCGCCGATGGCGTAGTCGAGGCCGGTTAACGCCGCAGCCGACGTCGGCGCGAGCGGTTTGCTGTCACGCGCGACCGCCAGGGATTGGGCGGTTGTCATCTCCTGCACCGGCGCGTCCGGTACGGCTTCGATGCGTTTGAACCACGCTGCGAGGGCTGGTCTGGCCTGTACCTCGGCGAACAGCGCAGCGTCGTTTTTCAAGAACCATATCGGGTTGTAGCAGGCCGCGTCGGCCAGGGTGAAATGCTCGCCGAGCAGGAAATCTGTGCCCGTCAGCTGGCGCTCAAGGCGGTCTAGCGATAACTGGGCCTGGGCCCATGCCTGGGGCGCCGCGTTGAACAACCCGTCCTTGGTCAGGGCCGGCGACATTGCCGCCCGATCGTCAAGGAAGCCGGCTGGCAACTGCTCGAAAATCGCTCTGATGACCGGTGGCACGCACTGAAAGAACAGTCGGTGGTCGGCCCAATCTTCGATCATGCCGATAAGTCCAGCCTGCTGGGCCGGCAGCACGCCTGGGCTCGGATGGCGCGCCTCAAGGCAGCGCGCGATGAGGGCCGTATCGCAATACACGTCCGCGCCTATCTGCAGCACCGGAATACGGCGATAGCCACCGGTCAGCGCGACCAGCTCAGGCTTGGGCATCATGATCGGCTGGTCGACCGAAGACCACGGCAACCCTTTGACGGCCAGAATGCGTCGAATCTTTTCGGAAAACGGCGATAGCGCGTAATGATGAAAGATGATCTCGGCCATGTTACTGCCTCACTTTGTTTGGATTGGGCGTGTCTGCTCGTGACGACGGTGATGATAGGTCGCCGCGCAACTTGCCGCGCAACTTGCCGCGCAGCGTCAATCCCGACCACCCTCTAGCGATAGTTCAGTACCGGCCGATCGGCAAGCGCCGCTGGCAGCCCAGACGCGAGGTGGGGCCGCCGGTTTGCTGGGCTCAGCGGGACTCCTCAGCGGACCACACAGATCCGCCGAGCATAAGGCATGGCACGCGCCTCAAACAGGCGCGAGTGCGTCGTTCAAGCCGCCGCGCGACGACGCAGTCGCTGCAGTGGCACGAGAGCCAATGCGGAAACCATCAGCAGTAGCGAAGGAGGGATCGGCGTCGCGGCCGCGACCGGATGCAGGGGAATGTCCATCAGATGCGTGGCGACATTGCCATTGCTCCAGCCGCTGCCGTTGAAGGTCAGGGTGCCATAGCCGCGCACCGCGTTGCTCATATTGTCGAAGAACACTTCCGCCCACTCGAGCTTGAAAGGGGTGTTCTGGTAATTCATGAGCAGATTAAAGCGGCCCGCTGCCGCGCCCAAGGTCGGTCCGCTCAGCACGAGTTTAGCCGGGCTTTGGCTGTCGGCTTTCCAGCCGCTCATATTGGCCCCAAACGAAAAGCCGGCTAGCGTCATATTCGATGGATCGACCGACCACAGATAAATCCCATTGGTCTCGAAGTCGTTGGTAAAAGTCTGATCAAGCGTGGCGGCGCCGGCATTGCCGGTCGCGAGCAGCACGAAAATCAGCAGGGCTAACGAAGTGACGCGCACGTTCATGAAGGCTTGGTCTTGAGGTATTTGTTCGCGTTAAGCACAGCAAGGCCAATGCCAGGCCCGCGCGATGGCTGTGGGCGCAGGTCGGTCGTGGGGCGCTGATCACAGCTCACGCGTGGGCAGCGGAACTGCGTCGCAGCACAGTGAACGTGTGACTAAAGTTTTTTAGCGGGATTGTGTGATGTGCTTCCATCGAACGACGTGTGTCTGCGCGCATAGGGTCAGGAAGTGCCGTTTTTCGTCAGATCAAAACCACGCCCACCCTGCGCTATGCTTGCTGCGGCGGCGTTCCGATCAAGCACCGATCTGCGGGGGAGCAATGGATATTCACGGCATTCTGGCGCTGGAAACACGCCGCTATAACGCGATGACGAACAATGACCTGGTGGCGCTGGCTGCGCTGCTGCACGATGAGCTCGTCTACACCCACTCCTCCGGTGTGGTCGACACCAAGGCCAGCTATCTCGCATCTCTGCGCAGCGGTCGCACGCGCTACCTGAGCGTCGAGCAACGCGAACAGCAGGTCAAACTGCTAGGCGAGGTCGCGCTCGTGATCGGCGCGACCCATATCGAGGTCGATGTAGTTGCGGTGCGCAAGTCGCTGGATCTGCGCTCGCTGGCAATATGGACGGCGATGCCGGCGGGTTGGCAGTTCATCGCCTGGCAGTCCTGCAGCGTGAAGTTCTAGCCCCGCTGCGCAAGCTTGAATCAAGTAAGCGCTCAGGCTCGCTATTCGCGCGTGACGACAACGCCACGCCAGAAAGCGATGTGATCGGTGATGTTGGCTGCTGCGGCCAGTGGCGTCGGGTAATACCACGCGGCATCCGTCAGGCGCTCATCGCCCACTATCACGTCGTAATAACTGGCCGTGCCTTTCCATCCGCACACCGTATGCGTCGCGCTTGGCATCAGATGGGCGGCGTCGACGCTGGCGCGTGGAAAATACACATTGTTTTCGACCACCTCGAAGACTTCCGACTGGGCGATCAGTGCGCCCTTCCACTCTGCCTTGGCCATGTCTGTAATCCCTCTCACGCTTGATGCGCCATCCTAGCAGCCTTGCAAGTCACGGCACGAGTCTGGTCGCGCAGCTGAGTGTGCTTACACGCTACCGCCAGCCGACATCACGCGGTTACGTCCTGCGTTCTTAGCGGCATAAAGATGGCGATCAGCTTCCGCAATCAGTGACTCGGCGGTCATGGTGCCCTCCACCAGCTGCGCCAGGCCGGCCGAAATAGTCACTCGCACCGAATGCTCTTGGCCGCGCACCGTGATTCGAAACGGCGCGTTATGCACGGCCCTGCGCATGCGATCTGCCAAGGGGATGGCGGCTCGATTGTCGGTCTGGCGGAGCAGGCAGGCGAATTCTTCGCCGCCGTAACGCGCAAACACGTCTTCACTGCGGCTGGCCCCATGGCAACGCTGGGCGACCTGCTTGAGTACCTCGTCGCCGGCCAGGTGGCCGTAGGCGTCGTTGACAGATTTGAAGTGGTCGATGTCGAGGAAGATCAAAGACAGCGGTAAGCGATGGCGATGATGCCAGGCGAACTCCAGATCCAGCTGCTCGCGCAGATAACGTTCGTTGAACACACCGGTCAGCCGGTCCTGGGTCGCCGACTCGTACAGATAAGTCGCGTAGCCCTCCTCAAGGGCATCGCGAAACTCGAACTTGAAAACCGTGTGCGAGCCGAACTTCATGCGCTCGCCGCCCAGCAGTTCACGCACATTAGTGAGCTTGCCATCGACCAGGGTGCCATTGGTCGAGCCGAAATCTTCCACCGTTACACGCCGATCCGGCGTGATGACGAACAAGGCATGGCGTCGGCTCACGCCTTCGTCGTCGAGCACGATGTCGCAGTCCTCAGCACGTCCGAGGATCAAGCGGCCCGAGCCAAGTCGGTAGGTGCGGCCCACCAGCTTGCCGTTGAGGATGGTCAAATAGGCGTTACGAGGCTCGTCCGGGAACTGTGCCTTAGACGGCCAATCCGGTCGCAAGAACGTGCCAGTCAGTGATGCGCGCGCCCCAACGGCTTGCTGATCTGCGTTTCCCACGAGCGCCCCATTGTTGTTCTGATGTTACGCAACCATAGCGTGCAAACCGCGCAGGACTTTAACTTACGCCGCTGCCAGGAGCATAAAAATTCACAGTGCAAGACGCTACACGCAGGGTGTTGTCGGCACCGCCACACGGTCGTTCCACTACCCCTTGCAGGTGACCGTGAGTTCATACCTACAATGGGACAGCGATTTGCGCGGAGCCCGTCCTAAGCAGGTGCGGATCCCTGACTGCAGGCGACGTTGAAGATCACCCAAGGGGAGAATTCGATGAATACGGACTGGCGGACTCGATACAAAGAAAAAGTGCTGACGGTCGAAGCGGCGGCCGGCATGGTGCAATCCGGACAACGGGTCTTGACCTCGCTCGCGACCGCCGAGCCGCAATATCTCATCAAGGCACTCTGCGCACGCTGGCCAGAGCTGCGCGACGTTGAAGTGTTGACCAGCAATACCATGCAGCCCTATGGCTGGTTCGATAAACAGTGCGGCGCGGCCTTCAAGATCGAAGCGAGCTATCTGTCGGGCTATTTGCGGCCGCTCTACCGTGAGAAACGCCTCGACTATCACATCGCTACCGTCTATTCGCCGGCCAAGACCTTTAGCGGCGGGCGTGCCTCGCCGCTGCTCGATGCCGATGTGTTGTTCGTGATGGTGTCGCCGCCGAACGAACAGGGCTTCTGCAGCTTCGGAGAGCAGTTGTGGTATTCGCGCGCCTGGGTGGAACGCGCGAAGCTCGTCATCGCCGAAGTGAATCCGTTGATGATCCGCACGGGTGGTGACAACTACGTGCACGTGTCCGATCTCGATTACCTGGTGGAAGAGCCTGAGCCGATTCCGCCCTTCAGCCTGACGCTTGCGATCACAGCCGACGAGCAGGAAGCGGCGGAGAAGATCGGCGCGCTGGTGGCATCGCTGGTGCGTGATGGCGATACCATCCAGGTGGGTCTCGGCTCGGTCTCGATGGCGGCGGGGTCTTATCTGCGCGAGAAAAACGACCTCGGCGTGCATTCCGAGATCATCACTTCATCAATGATCGATCTTTATAAACGCGGCGTCATTACCGGCCGCCACAAGACCCTCGATCCCGGCAAGATGGTCGCAACCGGGATGTTTCTCGACCCGGACGATTATCCTTTCGTGGACGGCAACCCGGTCGTCGAACTGCGCGATGCGTTCTATACCAACAGTCCCACCGTGATTGCGCAGAGCCACAACCAGGTGGCGATCAACAATGCCTTGTCGGTGGATTTCACCGGCCAGATCACTGCCGAAGCCTTCGGCCCGCAAATGTATACCGGCGTCGCGGGGCAACTCGATTACGTGCTCGGCGCCTATTTGTCGCCCGGTGGCCGCTCGATCACCGTGCTGCCTTCGACCGCGCGCGGCGGCAGCACATCGCGCATCGTGCCGATGTTTCCACAAGGCCAGATCATCTCGGTGCCACGCACCTATGTCGACTACGTGGTGACCGAATACGGCATCGCGTCGCTCGCCGGGGCCACCGAGCGCGGGCGGGCGGAAATGTTGATCGAGATAGCGCATCCGGATTTTCGCGACGAACTGCGGGCCGCGGCGCGGCAGCGGTTTCGATAGCGCTACTGCGGCAAGCGTCGCATCTGAGGGCCTCTCTTATCGCAGACGCAAAGAGCCTCCCAGCTTCAGGGTATAGTCCACGCCCATCCCAGTGTAGAACGGAGTCCCCAGCATGATTTACCCGACCGTCATCGTCCAATTCAGC
>JANMJF010000476.1:0-1624 GCA_031371245.1 Pseudomonadota bacterium
GCGCGTGACGCGTCCGTCGCGTCCACGCATTGCCTTCGTCTCTGCGCATTTCAAACAGCACACCATCGCGCGTCTTTATCTGCCTTTGCTTGAACGCCTGCCGCGCCATGATTTCGACGTCGCGGTGCTCAGCATCGGCCAACATGACGGCCCGCTATCGACGCGTGTCATGGCCGCCGCCGATCACGCGCTGGCGGTGCCCGAGGATCTCGACGCCGCACGTCAGGCCTTGCAGGCGTTGGCCGCCGATGTGGTGGTGTACTGCGACATCGGCATGGATCCCTGGAGCTATTACCTGGCGGCTGAGCGTCAAGCGCCGGTGCAATGTGTGACCTGGGGCCATCCGGTCACCAGCGGGCTGGCGAGCATCGACTACTTCATCTCGTCGTGCCTGGTCGAACCGTCGAATGCCCAGCAACACTATCGCGAGCAGCTGATTGAACTGCCGAGCTGGCCGGTGCTGTACGAAGAACCGGCGACTTTGCGCGCGCCGCCGTCACGCCATGAATTCGGCTTCGGCGCCCATGAGCACATCTACCTGTGTCCTCAGAGCCTGTTCAAGCTGCATCCGGATTTCGACGCCTATCTGGCCGCTATCCTGCGCGGCGACCGTCAGGGCGTGGTGGTCTTACTCGATAACCGCGCGGCCTGGCGCACACGTCTCGAAGCGCGCTTCGCGCACAGCATGCCGGATGTCGCGGCGCGCATACGCTTCGTGCCCGGTGTCAGTGCCCAGCACTTCAGCGCACTGCTGGCAGCGGTCGATGTGGTACTCGATACCCTGCACTTCAGCGGCGGTTATACCAGCTTTGAAACGATCTGGGCGCAGACACCCTTCGTCACGCAACGTGGCGCCTATATGCGCGGCCGCGTCACGGCCGGGTTATGCGATCTACTCGGACTCGATGAATGCCTGGCCACGGGCGCAGTCGACTACGCCGCGCGCGCAATGGCACTGGCAGCTGATGATCAAGTACGCGACCAAGTCATCGCCAAACTGGCCAGCCGCAAACATCAGCTGCTGGCACTCGATGACAGCGTATTGCCGGCCTTCAGCACGTTCTTCCAGCGTGCGCTACTTGATGCCGAACACGCCCGCACGCGGGAGGCGGTCCGATGAAGCCGCGCACTTTGTTCGTCAAGCCGCCCGACCCCTTCCTGCAGGATGAATTCGTCTACCAGCAGTTGGCGCCGCATTACCTGCAGGCGTGGTTGGAAGTGCACGATTATCCCTCGGCGCTATTGGTGCTCTATATCCGAGCGCGCGCCGACGGCAGCCGGCCGACCCCGCGACGACTGGCCGATTGCCACATGCTGCTGATTGAGAATGGCGAGCTGATAGTCGATCAGGCGTTCGACAGCAGCGTGTTCGACGGCTTCGATTTGATCGCACAATCGGTGATGACGCCGCAGGCAGAGTTCTCACGCTGGATCACCGCCACCGTGCGGCGCGAATATCCGCAGGCGCGTGTCATGATCGGCGGCAGTCATGCCCGTTATTATCTCGAACAAGTGGTGGCTGAGCGTGGGCTTGAGGCCTGCGACTACGTCGTACCCCATGACGGCTGGCAGCCCTTGCTTGAGATCCTCAGCGCGGGTTTACCCGATCGTGGTCGCAGCCATG
>JANMJF010000490.1:0-2415 GCA_031371245.1 Pseudomonadota bacterium
ATCGCCCTGGCGGGACCCGCGAAGCGTGGCCAGATGCATGATTTCTTCCTGGGATGCATTCGCGGGCAGGAACCCGGTCAGGCGCCCCTCGCACATCACCGCAATGCGATGGCTGATCCTCAGAATCTCGGGCAGCTCGGATGAGATGACAAGGATTGCCTTGCCTTCCGAGGCGAGCTGGTTGAGCAGCTTGTAGATTTCGCTCTTGGCACCCACGTCGATGCCCCGGGTCGGCTCATCGAAGATGAGTACGTCGCAATCGCGCAGCAGCCATTTGGCGATTACAACCTTCTGCTGGTTGCCACCGGAGAGCAGCCGAACCTCCTGGTATTCGGAGGGTGTCTTGATCGCCAACTGGCCAATATAGCGCATGGCGGCGCTACGCATCTCTTCGTCGTGAAGAATGCCACCCCAGCCGGTGAAGCGTCCAACGCTAGCAAGGGCGATATTGTTGCATACGTCCATGCCGGTGATCAGGCCGAATTGCTTGCGGTCTTCCGACAAATAACCAACGCCGGCGGTGACAGCGTCGATCGGTTGCTTGATGACGACCTTGCGCCCATGCACAAAAACTTCGCCGCTCTCCAGTGGATCGGCACCAAAGATGGCGCGGGCAACTTCCGTGCGCCCCGCTCCCATGAGGCCGGCAAAGCCCAGGATTTCTCGGCGGCGCAGGGTGAAGCTTACGTCGCGGATTTCGTCGCCGCGATTGAGACCCTTGACCTCGAGCACGATTTCAGCGGCAGAATGGTCCGGAACGTTGGCCTTCTCACTACTCAGCGTGCGCCCGACCATCATAGCAATGATCTTTTCGGTCGGTGTCGAGGCAGCGGGTACCGTGTCGACATATTCGCCGTCGCGCATGACTGTGACACGGTCGGCGATGCGCTTGAGCTCATCGAGCTTGTGCGTGATATAGACGATTCCTGTGCCGGCCGCCTTGAGCTGACCGATGATGGCGAACAAAACGTCGACCTCGGTTTCGTTCAGCGCCGCCGTCGGCTCGTCCATGATCAGCACGCGAGAGTTGAACGAGAGAGCCTTTGCGATCTAGACCAGCTGCTGCCGCGCAATCGTCAGCCGTGAGACCTCCGTGGTCGGATCGAGCTTCAAATTCATCTGCGCAAAGAGCGCCGCCGCATCGGCATTGAGCTTTTTTTCGTCGAGCAGCAGGCCGCGGGCCTTTTTCGGCTCACGGCCGATGAAGATGTTCTGTGCCGCCGTGAGGTGCGGCATTAGGTTCAGTTCCTGGTGGATGATGCCGATGCCCGCTTCCTGAGCCTCGCGCGGGGAGGTGATGTGCGCCTCCCTGCCCTCGATAAGCACGCGCCCCGTATCCGCCGTATATATACCAGCGAGAATCTTCATCAGCGTTGATTTGCCGGCGCCATTTTCGCCCATCAAGGCGTGAACTTCGCCCGCACGCAGGTCGAACGACACGTTGCGCAATGCCAAAACACCGGGGAAGCTTTTGCTGATGCCGACAGCATTGATGAGATCCGTCATATCGTCACCCCGCCATCCACCAAAATCGCCTGGCCTGTCACAAATTTAGATTCATCGCTGAGCAGAAAAACAATTTGCGGAGCTATGTCGTCAACGGTGGCAAGGCGGCCCATCGGTTGTCTGGCAATGAACGCGGCCTCGGCCGCAGCGGGATCGCTGGCAGCTGAAATGCGCGCCCGCAGTGAGGGCGTGTCAACTGTTCCGGGGCAGACGGCGTTGCAGCGGATACCAGAGGCGACATAGTCGGCGGCGATAGCCTTGGTCATGCCGATGACAGCCGCCTTGGTGGCGCCATAGACGAAGCGGCGGGGGAAGCCTTTGATCGAGGATGCCATCGACGCCATGTTGACGATACTCGGCGAGTTGCCGGTTTTGGCTTTCTCCATCATGCCGGGCAGGAAGGCGCGGGTCATCAGATACATTGATCTGACATTCAACGAGAAAGAGTGGTCAAAGGCGGCGGGATCGCAATCCAGAATGGTCCCATCGTGGACGAAGCCAACACAGTTGAACAAGCCATCCTGTGGGGGAAGGCGCTCTGAGAGAGCGGCAATGTCTACGGCGTTCTGAACATCAATAACCAGCGTCTCGGAAATTTTTGATTGGGTGGCGAGGCTGTCCAATTGTTCGGCATTGAGGTCCACAGCTGTCACAACTGCACCTTCTGCAGCGCAAGCCACTGCAGCAGCGCGGCCAATGCCTTGGCCAGCGCCAGTGATCACAACACGTTTGCCTGCCAAACGACCAGACATTTCATTCCTCCCAATTCCGGATCTTGTGTCCGGTTTTTCAGCGTGTTCGCCAGATTTCATCTATCTGTGAATTATATATTCATATATGAATCTATTGGCAAGTAAAATGTTTGCCAATTGAACAAAATTCGAGTTGCCCGCAAAATGCATCTTTGGA
>JANMJF010000491.1:0-6037 GCA_031371245.1 Pseudomonadota bacterium
TCTGAGTTGCGCTTCGATGCTGTCAAAGGCGGTCTCGCGCATCACGTCTTCGAGTTCGCGCCGCTCGCGATTGAGTGCGTCCAATTGATCGGCGATGGCTGCGCAGCGATTGGCGTCATCACTCAACAGGCATTCGATGCCGAGCGACATGTCGGCCAGTCGTCCGGCGGCGTTGAGTCGTGGTCCGACCGCGAAACCCAGATCACTCGCGGTCAGACGCGCGCGGTTGCGGCCGCCGACCGCGATCAAGGCACTGATGCCCGGCTGACAGTGACCGGCGCGTATGCGCGCCAGACCCTGGGCTACCAGCCGCCTATTGTTCTGATCGAGCGGCACGACGTCGGCCACGGTGCCGAGCGCAACCAGGTCGAGCAGGCTGGCGAGATTGGGTTCGGCGATGCCGCGTGCACTGAACCAGCCTTGCGCGCGCAAATGCGTCCGCAGCGCCGTCATCACATAGAAGATCACACCGACACCCGCCAGGCATTTACTCGGGAAAGGGTCGTCCGGCAGATTCGGATTGACGATGGCGTCGGCCTGCGGGCGCGTCGCACCGGGCAGATGATGATCAGTGATCAGCACGCGCATACCGTAACCGCGTGCGCGCGCTACGCCATCGATGCTGGAGATGCCGTTATCAACCGTGATGATCAAGCGCGGCCGGCGCCCAGCAGCGAGGTCGACGATTTCCGGTGTCAAGCCATAACCGTATTCGAAGCGGTTGGGGACCAGGTAGCCGACGTCCGACGCGCCCATCGCACGCAAGGCGCGCAAGGCGAGCGCGGTGCTGGTCGCACCATCGGCATCGAAATCGCCGACCACCAGGATGTGTCCACCCTCGCCCATGACTTGTGCGATCAAGGTAACGGCGGCGGCGGTGCCGCCCAATTCATTGGCCGATAACAACCCTTTCAGCGAAGTATCGAGCAAGCCTGGCGCGGTGATGCCGCGCGCCGCCAGCACGCGCCGTGTGACCGCATGTAACTCCGCCGGCAGGAACGCATCACCCGGCACCGCTCGCCGCACGATACGCGGCGGCGCGAGGGCACTCATCGGTGTCGGCCGGGTGTCAATTCGTGACCCGCTCATGGTGCCCGCAGCACATTTTGAATTTCTTGCCGCTACCACAGGGACACAAGGCATTGCGCGGGGTCTTAGGCGCATCCCGTACCATCGGCGCCGGCGCCGAGAAATCCACTGCGCGCGGATCGGGTTCACCCACGCGCTCGGCGCGGAAGTGCGCATCGATGGCCTGCAGCGCAAGCATCACGGCATCAAATGCCGCATCGAGGTCGTCAAACTCTTCTTCGATGTCGTCGTCGTCGCCCAAGCCGAGCACGTTCAAGGCGGTGAACCACTCCGGCTGCTCTTCCATCAAGGCCGCCCAGGTATCGCGATCGAAAGAAGTGCCGAGCAGAAAACCTGCACACCATTCCGACACGCCCCACTGCGCACCACGCAGGAAAACCGGCACCAGGGTCGGGGTCTGTTTGCTGATTTCGACGGCCAGGCTGTGATAATGGCGCTTGATGAAATCATCGATGCGCGCGTGTTCTTCGGCATTGGCGTACTGCGGTTGCTGTTGCGCGTTCTCCATATCCCATACCCGTGCCATCCATACCGCTGGCATCACCAATTGAGGAGAGATCAGGAGCGCCGTCAGATAACCATCCAACACGGCCACATCCATCGAGGTCTGCTCGAGCGCCGGTATCGCCAGGAACTCGTCAAGAACATCGAGTTCGGTATTGCTGAGGGCAACGAAGGTTTCGGGCAAAGCAGTGTGGGTCATGAGATTTTCCATAGGCGGACGTCAGGTGCGCGGGCGGCAGGCGCGATTCATAGGACAAACAACATCAAGTTGTCGCCGGGCAGGTGGCTCAAGCTTCGGCGTGTGCGACGCTGTGTGCGTGCAAAGTCGCGAGAAACCTACTCGCCCGACGCCATAAGCGCCAACATGCCGCCGGCGTGAAAGCCAGTTCGACCTGGTGACTGTGGATCGCGACCTGGGCCAGCCGTCCGCGCCGCAGTGCGCTCAGCGCGGGCGCCAGTATGTCACGCTCGAAACGCGACAGGTCGACCGTTTCAAGATCGTGGTGATCGAGCAGCAACACGTCGCCAGACCGCTCACGCAGTAGCGCGGCCAGCCCAGTGGGTTCGCGCTCGTAATCAATACCGGCGTGCCGCGCACACGCGGCCAGTAAGGCGTCGTCGCCCAGGACGGCGCCGCCGGTCGCAGTACGTGGCATGGACGGCGACCCTCCCCCCCAGAACCACACGCTATTGATAGTCGCGCGCCCGCTCGCAGCACGCGCCTGATTGGTGGGCGCCTCGTAGAGCAGCATCTGCGCTTCGGTCATGAGACGTCGCAAGGCGCCGCTGCGACGCAGGCCGTCGAGACTGTCTTCTACGCTGCGACCACGCAGTGCGCGCGGCGAGGCCAAACCCAAGGACAGCGGCGCGGCCAAGCGCACATACCAACGGGTCGGCGCGCTACCGCGTTCAAAGTGCAGCTCATCATCGGCCAAGCCGGCATTGAGATGTGCCAATAGCGCGTCGCTTTCGTCGGCGTCAAGACCAACCGCGTCGGTGTCGAACAAGATCACGCGGGTCGGATCGGCGCGTAGATGGACCGGATCGGCGCGCAGCCAGTGCGCGCTATCGACGGCAGCGTCGAAATCATAACCGGCGGTCAGCGCAGCAACACCTGCCCAGTCCTCAATGCCAAACCAGTGCACTAAGGCCGTATCGATGTCGGTGAATGCCGAGGGCGCGGCATCGGCTCGCGCCAGCATCCGCGCAATGGGCAAATCAGCGCCGGCCTGCAACAGGCGCGTGACCAGATAGGGAGCGATGATATCGAGACGCGCGGTCATGGCGGCAGCGGCGTTTTGCGCACGACGCGCGCGAATGTTAAGCACTGTGGGCGGCGCGCCAACCTGGGCACGCGCACCTAGAGACGGTCGAGGATGGCGCGCTTGACGGCGTCGCTCGCGGCCGGGATCTCGATCACAGCGCCGGCGCTTTGCTTAATCGCGGTATCGGGATCCTTCAAACCATGACCGGTCAGCGTACAGGTCACGAGGCTGCCTTCCTTGATGCGCCCCGATGCGATATCGCGCAACGCGCCACCGAGTGCGATGGCGGAAGCCGGTTCACAGAAAATGCCTTCCTGCTCGGCGAGCTCGCGCTGCACCGTCAGGATTTCTTCATCGGTCATGCTCTTGAACTCACCGCCCGATTCGCGCGCGGCGGCCCAGGCCAGATGCCAGGATTGCGGATTGCCAATGCGAATCGCGGTAGCGACGGTCTCGGGCAGTTCGACCGGATGTCCGACGATGAACGGCGCCGCACCCGCCGCCTGGTACCCAAGCATCACCGGACGGCTATCGACCACCGCAGGGTGTTCGAACTTGCACGTGTCATCGCACCAGGCGCAGGCCGCAGTCGCTGGTTTAACGCCGGCATATTCGGAGAAGCCGGTCCAGTACGCACTGATATTGCCGGCATTACCGACCGGAATGCAGTGGTAGTCCGGCGCGCGACCGAGCGCATCGACGATCTCGAAGGCGGCGGTCTTCTGGCCCTGCAGGCGATAGGGATTGATGGAATTGACGATGGTCACCGGCGCGACATCGGCCATCTCTTTGACGATGCGCATGCCGTCGTCGAAGTTGCCCTTGATCTGAATAACCACCGCGCCCTGGATCATGGCCTGCGCCAGTTTGCCAAGTGCAATCTTGCCTTGCGGAATGAGCACGAAACAACGGATACCGGCGCGCGCTGCGTAAGCGGCAGCCGACGCCGAGGTATTGCCGGTCGAGGCGCAAATGATGGCCTGCGCGCCGTCGGTTACGGCCTGGGTGACGGCCATGGTCATGCCGCGATCCTTGAACGAACCCGTCGGGTTCAAGCCTTCGAACTTGACGTAGATCTCGCAGCCGCGGCCGAGCTTGCGCGGCATGTTCTCAAGTTTGATGAGCGGCGTATCGCCTTCGCACAGACTCACGATGCGGGTGTCCGTGGTGACCGGCAGACGATCGCGATAGCGTTCGATCAGACCTGCGTAACGCGCCATCACGCAAATTCCTCCATGCGAATGCGCGTGATATTGGCGCCGATACCGGCTAAGCGCGCGATGCGCTCGATGGCGGCATTCATGGCCGCCTCACCGACCCGGTGGGTAAGGATGATAATCGGCACGGTAGCATCGCCATCGGCCGCCTCGGGCTGACGAATGGCTTCGATACTGATGCGTAAATCGGCCAGGATGCGGGTGATATCGGCCAATACGCCGGGCTGATCGACCGCTGACAGGCGCATGTAATAGGCGCTCTCGATGTCGGCCATCGGCAGGATCGGCGCTTGCGAAAGACTATCGGCGCGAAATGCCAGATGCGGCACGCGATTGTTCGGGTCGACGGTCAGCGCGCGCACCACATCGACCAAGTCGGCCACCACCGACGAGGCGGTCGGCTCGGCGCCGGCGCCGGCACCGGATAACAACATCGGTCCGACCGCGTCACCACGAATGAGAATGCCGTTCATGACGCCGTTGACGTGGGCCAGCATCACCCGGCGTGGCACCAAGGTCGGGTGGACACGCAATTCAATACCCGCCGGCGCGCGCTTGGCAAAAGCCAGGTGCTTGATGCGATAGCCGAGCGCCTCGGCATAACGCACGTCTTCGAGCGTGATGTCGCGGATACCTTCGACATGCACCTTGGCGAACTGCAGCGGAATACCAAACGCGATCGAGGCCAGAATGGTCAGCTTGTGTGCGGCATCGACGCCGTCGATGTCAAACGAGGGATCGGCCTCGGCATAACCGAGCGCCTGCGCCTCGGCCAATACCTCGGCAAAATTTGCGGCGCGATCGCTCATCGCGGTCAGCATGTAATTACAAGTGCCGTTGATGATGCCGGCCAGCCACTCGACGGTATTGCCGGCCAAGGCCTCGCGCAGGGTCTTGATGACCGGAATACCGCCCGCCACCGCCGCCTTGAAAGCCACCGTCAGGCCCTGGGCCTGGGCACGTGCGAATACTTCGTTGCCATGCAGCGCGATCAGCGCCTTGTTGGCGGTGACCACGTCCTTGCCGTTGTCGAGGGCGCGCATCACCAGTTCGCGCGCTGGATCAGTGCCGCCGATCAGCTCGACCACGATCTCGATAGTGGGATCGTTTACGACCGAGAATGGATCGGTCGTGAGGCGAATGCCGTCGGTGTCGATCGGCCGTTGTTTGCCGAGATCCCGCGCCGCCGCCGCCACCACTTCGATATTGCGCCCGGCGCGGCGTGCGATCTCATCGCGGTTGCGCGCCAGCACGTTGAGCGTGCCGCAGCCGACCGTACCCAGACCGAGCACGCCGATTTTGACCGGCGGTAAATGCTCCCGTCGTCGCGCCATGGCTCAGCCCCCGACACCAGCGCCGTTGCGCAGCAGGTCTTTGATGCCACGGATCGCCTGGCGCGAGCGGTGGGCGTTTTCAATTAAGGCGAAGCGCACATGATCGTCGCCGTATTCACCGAACCCGATACCTGGCGAGACCGCGACCTTGGCTTCAGCCAGCAACAGCTTGGAAAATTCCAGTGAACCCATGGCACGCCAAGGCGCCGGGATCTGCGCCCACACGAACATCGTGCCGCGCGGCTTCTCAACTTCCCAGCCGACTGACTGTAGACCTTCCCACAGCACATCACGGCGCATTTGATACATGTCGCGGATCTCGGTCACGCACTCCTGCGGCCCTTCCAGCGCGGCAATCGCGGCGACCTGGATGGGCGTGAACATGCCGTAGTCGAGATAGGACTTGAGCCGCGCCAGGGCATAGACCAGGTCGGGATTGCCGACCATGAAACCGATCCGCCAGCCCGGCATGTTGTAGCTCTTGGACAGCGTGAAGAACTCGACGCAGAAATCCTTCGCGCCCGCCACCTGCATGATGGACGGCGCCTTGTAGCCGTCGAACACCAGATCGGCATAGGCCAGATCGTGCACCACGTAAATATTGTGCTCGCGCGCGACGGCCACCACA
>JANMJF010000656.1:0-2062 GCA_031371245.1 Pseudomonadota bacterium
CGTGTACTCGATGCTGCCATCCTTCTTGAGGTACATCACGCTCCACGCGTCGCAGGCACCCAGCAGGGTGAAACCCGCGATCGAGAGCTGGCCCATGGCCATGCCAAAAGTACCGCCGGCATTGGCTTCCTTGATGCCGCCGGTGAGCGGGCTTTTGCAACCGACACTGGTGCGATTGGCATTTGACCAGTTGCTGCCGGCGAACGGCCCGGCCGAGAAGATGAGGGGATTGGCCGGACTCATGGGATCGACAGTCGCGGTGCCCAGTTCGACTAAGGTTTTGGCAATGAAATAGCGTCCGGCATGGGCGACCTGCTCGCCGCTATAGGTTTCCTCGCGCACACTGCGCTGAGCCAGATCGATGTGGAGATATTTGCGCATGGCACTGCCTCGGAAGGTCGTTACAGATGGAATCAATATAGCGCGCCGAGCGACGCACGCCGGCTGGGTCTCACTCCTCGTCGATATGCTTGCGCAATTCGAGCGGCGCTTGCGCGCGTCGCCGCAGGCGCAGATTCAGCAGTTCGACTGTCATCGAGAACGCCATCGCGAAGTAGATATAGCCCTTAGGAACATGAAAATCGAGGCCTTCGCCGATCAGCGCCACACCGATCAGCACCAGGAAGCTCAGCGCCAGCATCTTGATGGTCGGATGGTTGTCGACGAAGTCCGAGATCGGTGCCGCCGCGACCATCATTACACCGACCGCAATCATAATGGCGGCGATCATGATCTCGACATCACTGGCCAGCCCGACCGCAGTGATCACTGAATCGAGCGAGAACACGATGTCGAGCACGGCAATCTGGATCAGAGTACTAAAGAATTTTGCATGGCCGCCGCCCGCAGTGCCGGTATCTTCACTGCCTTCCAGGGCGTGATGGATCTCAAGCGTTGATTTAGCGAGCAGGAACAGGCCGCCACCGATCAAGATGAAATCCCGTCCCGATAGATCGACCCCAGCACCGTCAGCAGGGTGGCCTTGAGTCGCATGATCCAGGTCAGCAGCAGTAGCAGCATGATGCGTGTGCCCATCGCCAGACCGAGACCAATCACACGCGCGCGCTGGCGCTGATGGGGTGGCAAACGCCCGACCAGGATGGCAATGAAAATAATGTTATCGATGCCGAGGACGATCTCGAGCAAGGTCAGGGTCGCGAGTGCGACCCAGGCTTCAGGGGAAGACAGCCATTGCATTTTGAATCAAGCCTCCAGGGCCGGCGCGAGGCGCGCGCGGATCAGATCACAGACTTCGCGCACCGCGCCGGCGCCGCCGGCGGCAGAGCACACATAACCGACCGCACGACGCACTTCCGGTACGGCATCGGCTGGACAGCACGACAGGCCTGCCACATTGAGCGCCTCAAGGTCGTTCAAGTCGTCGCCGATGTAGGCCATCTGCGCCGGCTCGATCTGCCAGCGCACGCTGTGCTCGCGCAACCACGCCAGTTTATTCTTTACCCCAGGGAAATAATCGGTGATGCCGAGCTTGCGCATGCGCGCCCGCACCACCGCGCTGGTCTCAGCGGTCACCACACATACCCGCACACCGGCGTCACGCAGCAGAAGCATGCCCTTGGCGTCACGGGTGTCGAATTTCTTGAGCGCTTCGCCATAGCCGTCGTAGTACATGCCACCATCGGTGAGGGTGCCATCAACATCGACCACCAGCAGACGAATGTCGCTTCCAGCCGCGACGCGCGCGCGCAGCAGGGCTTCGATGATCGGCCAGTCCGCAGGTTCATCGAGTTCGGCAGCGCATTCTTCGCCCATCACATGCACACCGATACGCCCGCCGAGGCGCACGCCGGTGTCGGCCAGCAGCTTGGCACGCGTGAAATAGAAAGCACCGTTTTCCATCACCGTGCCGGCGAAGTCCTGGCGGCGCGGACGGTGTGCCGGATCGTAATTGAGCGGCTCGCCATCATGGCGCCAGAAGAAGCGCTTCAATTCAACACCCGTCAGCAGGGAGTCCAATGCGTCGCGTTCGAAGCGCGCCCGTGCGGCGCGGAAATCTTCGGCGCGCGTCAGAGGCGAAGTGGCTTGAATCAGCGACAGCACG
>JANMJF010000732.1:0-2000 GCA_031371245.1 Pseudomonadota bacterium
ACATGAACGGCTTGACCACCATACTCAAGCGCGAATTACGCGCCTATTTCGCGACCCCGGTCGCCTATGTCTTCATCGTCATCTTCCTGGTGCTGGCCGGTGTGGCAACCTTCTACATGGGTGGTTTCTACGAGCGTGGCCAAGCCGATCTCGAACCTTTCTTCCAGTTCCATCCGTGGCTATATATGTTCCTGATCCCGGCCATCTCCATGCGGCTGTGGTCCGAAGAGCGCAAGGCCGGCACGCTGGAACTGCTGCTTACCCTGCCGGTGCCGCTGGCGGCGAGCGTGCTCGGCAAATTCTTCGCGGCGTGGGCCTTCACTGCGGTCGCTTTGCTCGGCACGGTGCCCATCTGGATCACGGTCAATTATCTCGGCGACCCGGACAACACCGTGATCCTGGCCGGCTATCTGGGCAGCTTGTTGATGGCCGGCGGCTTTCTTGCCATCGGTGCCTGCATCTCGGCTTTGACCAAGAACCAGGTCATCGCCTTCGTCGTCAGCTTCGTGATCTGCTTCGCCTTCAATCTGAGCGGCTTTCCGATGGTGATCGACATCATCAGTGCCTGGGCGCCGCAAGCGATCGTCGATGTGGTCAGTTCCTTCAGCTTCTTGACCCACTTCAACTCGATAGTGAAAGGGGTAATCGACGTTCGCGATCTAGTGTTCTTCGCCACGCTCATTGCGTTCTGGCTGTACGCCAACGTGCTCGCCATCCAAATCAACAAGAGCAACTGAGCGCTGCGTGAAACGCCACGCTCTACTAGCCAAGGTATCGTCATGAACAGAACGCTGGTCACTGGAACGGGTCTCGTCGTCGCGCTGGCTTTGTTCCTGGCGGTCAACATCATCGCCAATCAGGGCCTGACCTCACTGCGCCTGGATCTGACGCAGAACAAGCTCTATACGTTGTCCGCCGGCAGCCGCAACATCCTCGGCCAGCTGGTCGAGCCGGTGACCATTCGGCTTTACTACTCGTCGAAAGAATTCGCCAACATTCCGCAATTGCTCAATTACGGCAAGCGCGTGCGCGACATGCTTGAGGAGTATGCCGCCGCCGGTCAGGGCAAAATCAAACTACAAGTCATCGATCCCGAACCGTTCTCCGAGGCCGAAGACGAGGCAGTCTCGTTTGGCGTGCGTCCTGTGCCACTGTCGGCCGGTGGCGGGCAGGGCTATCTCGGTGTGGTCGGCACCAATGCCACCGACGACGTACAACTGTTGCCGCTGTTGAGCCCCGAGCGCGAGGATGCACTCGAATACGAATTGACCAAGATGATCTACGCGCTCGCCCATCCCAAGAAGCGCGTCATCGGCGTGATCTCGACCTTGCCGGTATTGGCGCCGCCGCCCGACCCCATGACCGGCCAGCAGCATGGTCAGGACTGGACCAGCTTGGTGCTGTTGAAGGAACTCTACGACATCAAGGAAATGACCCCCGAGGTCACCACCATCGATAAGAACATCGACACCTTAATCGTGGTGCACCCCAAGGATTTGCCGCGTCCGACCCTGTACGCCATCGATCAATTCGTCTTGAAGGGCGGCAAGGCCATGATCTTTGTCGACCCGCTGGCCGAGCAAGATAAAGCCCAGCCCGATCCCGAGCGTCCCGGCGTACCGCCCAAACTCGATTCCAATCTTGAGCCCTTATTCGCGAAATGGGGCATCAAACTCGCGCCGGCAAAAGTAGTCGGCGACCCGACCATTGCCGTGCGCGTGTCTTTCCGCACTCCGCGCGGCCCGCAGGAGGTTCAATACCTGCCGTGGCTGCAGCTGCAAGGCACGGCGCTCAACCATGACGACTTCATCACCAACGAACTGAATTCGGTCAATGTCGGCACTGCCGGGGCGCTGGAAAAACTCGCGGATTCCAAACTCAAGGTCGTGCCGCTGCTGCAGACCGACACCACCGCCGGCCTCATCGATCGCGACTCGATCATCTTTGTGCGCGACCCCGCCGGGCTGCTGGAGAATTTCAAATCCGATGGCGTGCGTCAC
>JANMJF010000771.1:0-3972 GCA_031371245.1 Pseudomonadota bacterium
GCATGGAGGTCCAACCTGCTTGAGCGTGACGATTCAATACACTGACGCGGTCATCGGCACGTGAGCGGCAGCAGGCGTCGCCCCGGCTTATAACACGCCATCGCGCCCTCCCCTAGGACACCTCGTCCGCCGCGCCTTCCAGCTTGGCTTGGCCGCTGCTGTTCGCCGTGCAGTGGAACATCGCAGCGCTTGCGACGCCGTGGTTATTGTCACGGAAAAGTCACGCGAGGTTCAAATCTCGCGCGGTCTCGCGAGTCCTGAGCCCACGTTGGCGGCCGTGGCCGCGTCATGCTTGCGACATATTCGCCCACTACCGTGCGCGCCTCGACTAACTCTCTGCGCCACCGCAGCGTGCTGCGCAAGTGTGACAGCGTTTGTCACAAACAGTCACACGCATGTCATTTGCGCTGCGGATACTGCCGTCACCAAACATTCACCAAAACATAAAGTGCACGACATCTAGGGCCAGCACAGTAGGCCACGGCATAGGGTTAATTCGAGACTCTTGGACTTAATGCTACTCACATATTTATGGAGCTTGATATGCAAATGACAATGAAATTTAACGTGCTCGCCGCAGCCGTGGGCCTGGCCTTCAGCATTGGTACGCAGGCTGCGCCGATCAGTTCGGATGGCTTCCCCAATGACGGTGGTGGCGCCGGCGCTGGCAACCTCGTGCTGGCGATGTTTGATGGCGGCAGCAGCCGCTCACTGGTTTTTAATACCGGCTTTACCGCCGCGTCCTTTAATGCGCAATCAACCGCCAGCTTCAATGTTTCGATTCAGAACGCTGATCTGACTAAGCTGAATGCGTTCATCGGCGCGGTCAGCGATCCGACCAAGTTCGGATGGAACTTAGTCGCGATCGATAACCGTCTCGGTGACCGAGACGGAATCAACGGCGGTCCGTTCTGGGACCCCTATGGCTTTCAGTCCACCGCTGCCGTCGGCACCGTCATCAGCCCGGCCAATGGTCCTAACAGTGCAGAGCCTGGCATTACCGGCGCCCTGTCGAACGCCAATGTGTACTTCGGCGCACAGAACACAAAAACCGGCAACCCGCTCGCCACCGGCAACGTGGCGGTGACCGATCCTGATGTTGGTCAGTTGTCTTTCAAAAACGCTTGGGGCAACAACCTCGGCGGCTCGACCCAGATCAATAATCTCGGTCGGCTCGGTGATTCGCTGTCGTATTTCTTCTTCCATGGTGTAGGCGTGGACTCCGGCTTGAATCAAGTGGCATCGGATAAGTACAAGGGCAAGTGGAAGCTCGACTTCACCGCTAACACCACCAAGCTTTCCTATACGGTGCCGGTTTCAACCATTCCCGTGCCGCCCGCAGCACTGCTCATGGGCTCGGCTATCGCTGGCCTGATCGCCACCCGTCGTCGCAAAGCGTCTTGATGACGCGCGCGTAAAGAATTTAATTAAGGAAATACCGTAATGCGTAATTATCTAATGCAAGCGGCAATTGCCACTGCACTGGCCGCTTCGGCGGGCAGCGCGTTGGCCTATCTGCCGACAAGCAATGCCGATGCCGACAAAGTCGTCTACTGGTCCGGCGCCACCGCCTCGACCCAGAGTGCGCAGGATTCGATCATCGACTTCGTGTGTGATGTCGGCGCCGGCACCATCAATGTCATGTCACGCACCAACAACTGGGCTGTCGCGTGTAACTCCAGTGCGGCTAAAACACCCGCCCTTGGCGCCGCACGCGTGCTGGTAATCAAGCGCGACAATGGTGGCTCGGGCGTGGGTGTCGGCCCACTACAGCAGGGTGTGGCCCTGAACTTCCTGGACGTCAGCACCGGTGGCGGTGGTAATTGCGTGGCGGCGGACGTGGCTAAAACCAGTTCAAACGGCACGGGCTACTCCGAGCGGAGCTGCGGCGCTTTGAACGTCGTCGGTGGCCATGCGCCGGATATCGGCACTTCAGACATCGAGCCGAGCCTGTTCATCGGTCTGAATGCGCCGGTGCTTAACCTCGCCGACGGTCCTGGTGTGCCGGCCAATGGCACGGCCTATCCGTTCGACCCCAATGGTCTGCCGTTCGCCAAGACCGCCGTGCTCGGTGACTTGGTGTTTAACACACCGGTCACGCTCGACCTGTATCAGGCTTTGCAGTCTGCCCAGTTCCCGAGCAGCAGCCCGTGTTATCCCGGCAATGGCGCCTACGGCACCTCCGTGGTGGTTAACCAGGACGATCCGGCCACCACGGTGAACGAAGCAATTTCGGCACCCAACGGTGATACGGAAGCCTGCATGCCGTCGCTGACCAAGGCGGAAATCGCTTCGATATTCACCGGTCAGGTCAAGAACTGGGAAGAGTTCAAGGTGCTCGACACCACCACCAATACGACCATCGATCTGCGTACCGCCGCCAATAATGCCGGTCTGGTGCTGCCGCCGCTGCGTAGTGGTTTAACCCCTGTCCAGGTCTGTCGCCGTGTGGCGGGTTCCGGCACGCAGTCGCAGTTCAACGTCGAGCATCTCGCGGTGAATTGTGCAGCGGGTGTGTTGGGTCCCAAGGTAGCGACGACGCTGACCTTGCCCTTCGTCGCAGAGAACTCTTCGGCAACCAACGTCGAACAGTGTTTGGATGACTTCAATCAGGGCACCAATACCAGCACCAAAAACAATGGTCTGCTGAAGCGTTGGGCGATCGGCATTCGCAGCACCGAGGCGTCGAACAAGTCATTGGCGCTTAGCCCTTATTGGGACTACAAGTACCGCTTCGTGAAGATTGACGGCTATGCGCCGACTATCGAGAACGTGCATCGCGGTGACTATTGGAACTTCGGCACTCAGAACCTGCAGGCCTCACCGATCGCCAATGCCGACACCCTCGCGGTGTTCGACGTTATCGCGAACAAGGCCTTCACGGTCACGGGTCTGAAGAACCTCAACAACGACTGCAAGCATGGCTTCGGTCGCGGTTGCTGGCTGGGCACGCCGAAGGTGGCGAATGCCTCGCCGGAAGTGTTCGATGTAGATCTGTTCACCGCCGACCCGGTCAACAACTTCACCCGGGCGCCGAACAACCGCCCGCTGAATAGCTGCCAGCCGCCGGTGCGTACGGAGTTCACTACCCACTTCATCGGTGCGCCGACGAAGTAGCCCGACCCGTGACGAAAACGCCGGCATGGCACGGGCAATCCGTGTCCTGCTGGCTAACGGCGCCAGCCCCTCACGCAGGGGCCGGCGCTTTTTGGCTGGCGTTGTCCGCAGGACAACGGCTGCTAGCGATTTAGTTTTGCTCAAACTATGCCCAACGCCGCCATCCTTTTGCGCCGATTACCCCGTGGCGGAACACATTTTTCCGTCGCAGTGATGTCGGCCTTGCGCTGTGTGTTGATGCTTGCCCTGGGTGCCGCACCCTTGGTGCTACACGCAGCCGGTCCGCTCCCCGTGCCTTGTACGTCCTGCGGCACCGGTGGCCTGGGTTTTGCCATTCCCGGCGTCGCGAGCGTCACTACGCGTGGCAGCGTCATGACCGTTACACAACGGCCCGCGCGCGCGGTGCTGAACTGGCAGAGTTTCAATATCGGCAAAGGCAACGCCGTGCAATTCAAGCAGCCGTCGGCTAATGCGATCGCGCTCAACCGTATTTTTCAGGGCAGTCCTAGCGAGATTTTCGGCAAGCTCAGTGCCAACGGTCAGATCTATCTCATCAATCAGAACGGCATCCTGTTCGGCCAATCGGCACGGGTCGATACCAACTCGCTGGTCGCTTCCAGCCTCGACATGAGCGACAAAATCTTCAACAAGCCCGGCATCGCCGGCGCCATCAACGGTGCTGACGGCGAGCAAGCGGCCTTTGCCGGCGTTGGCGCGCTCGGGCCGGTGACGGTTGCCCGTGGTGCCAAACTACGCGCCGCCGAAGGCGGCCGCATTGTGCTGCTCGCGCCCGAGGTCACGAACGGCGGCACTGTGGAAGCCCCCGGCGGCCAAGTGATCGCAGCGGCAGCGAAG
>JANMJF010000772.1:0-13234 GCA_031371245.1 Pseudomonadota bacterium
CTGACCATCGTCAACCGGCTCGGTCTGCACGCCCGCGCGGCTGCCAAGTTCGTCCAGACTGCGGCCCACTACGGCTGCGATGTCGCGATCAGTAAGGGGGGCAAGAAGGTCAACGGCAAGAGCATCATGGGCGTCATGATGCTGGCTGCAGCGCAGGGCGCCGAAATCGAAATCTGCACGGCCGGCGCTGACGAGCAGCAAGCGCTTGATGCACTGACGGCACTGATTGCCGACAAGTTCGGAGAACCATCGTGAGTTTCTCGCTGCACGGGGTGGCGGTATCGCGCGGTATCGCCATCGGCCGCGTGCACATCGTCGAGCGCAATCAGCTCGACATTGCCGAATACCATCTTGAGGAAAATGAGATCGCGGATGAGGTCGAGCGCCTGCACAGCGCGGTGGCCTTGGCCAAACATCACTTGCGCGAGATCCGCACCCATATCCCGTCCGGCACGCCGGCCGAGATCGTCGCTTTCATCGACACTCACATGCTGATGCTGGACGACGCGGCCTTCAATGACGAGCCGGCGCGCATCATTCGCGACAACCGGGTCAATGCCGAATGGGCCGTCAAACTTCAGCGTGACACCCTGATCGCGGTGTTCGAGGAGATGGAAGACCCCTACCTGCGGACCCGCAAAGATGACGTCGACCACGTCGTCGATCGCATCTTCCGCAATCTGCTGCGCCACCCACCGCTGCGCCACGAGCTGCCCGACCAGAAGCTGAAGGGCATGATCATCATCGCGCGTGATCTGGCGCCGACCGATCTGGTTTTGCTGCAGCACCACGGCGTAGCCGGCTTCGTCACCGAATTCGGCGGACCGACCTCGCACACCGCGATTCTGGCGCGTAGCCTCGGCATCCCCGGTGTGGCCGGTTTGCACCACGCGCGGCGTTACATTCAGGAAGAGGAAATCATCATCGTCGACGGCGACGATGGCATCGTGCTGGGCGGCGCCGATGAGCGCATCCTCGCCCAATACCGCGCGCGCCAGGCCGAGCGGCTAAGTTATGTCGCGAGCCTGCAGGGTTTGCGCGACGCGCCAACCATCACGCTCGACGGGCAGGTCATCCATCTCTATGCCAATGTCGAGTTGGTAGACGACTTCAAAAGCGTGCGCGAAGTAGGCGCTGACGGCGTGGGTTTGTACCGCACCGAGTTCCTGTTCCTCAATCGTGCCGCTTACCCCGATGAGGACGAACACTTCAACACCTATCGGCAGATGATCGACGCGTTGGGCGGCCTGCCGTTCACTATTCGTACCGCCGATCTGGGCGCCGACAAGATGCCGGATGTCGGTGTCGCGAACATTCCCTTTGCGGCCAATCCCGCTCTCGGGCTGCGCGCGATCCGTTTGTGTCTGCGCGAACCCGCGCTGTTCTGGCCACAGCTGCGCGCCATTATTCGCGTCTCGGCCTTCGGCCCGGTACGCATGATGATCCCGATGTTATCCAGCGTCGACGAAGTGCATCAGGTCATGGACATTGTCGGCACCATACGTAACGAGTTCACGCGCCGCGGTATTGCCTTCGATCCCAATATGCCGATCGGCGGCATGATTGAAGTGCCCGCTGCCGCCATCTGCGCCGACGTGTTCGCCAAGGAACTCGACTTTCTGTCGATAGGCACGAACGATTTGATTCAATATGCGGTTGCGATCGACCGCGTGAACAATGAAGTGAGCTACCTCTACGACCCGCTCAACCCGGGTGTGCTGCGCTTGGTATCCACCACCATTGAGGCTGGCCGCACGGCCGGCATCCCAGTCGCGATGTGCGGCGAAATGGCGGGCGACACCCGCTATACCCGTCTATTGCTCGGCCTCGGTCTGACGGAGTTCAGCGTTCACCCGGCGGCGTTGCTCGAGATCAAGCACATTGTCACCCACACCGACGTGCGCCACGCCAAAACCCTCGCCCAGGAGTTCCTGTTCGACTCGCGCCTTGAGCGTCGTCGCGAACTGCTACAGGCGCTGGAAACCGGCGCGAGTTAGCGGCTTGCGGCGATCGTCTCGTTTCGGCCACAGCGCGCGTAACGTGAGCTACGTGGAAAGCATCGTTGATGCTGACGAAGCCCGGTCCGCACCCGCTGTTTATCAAGATAAAAACCGCAATCAAAAAGCCACGACCGCCTATCTAGGCATCGACAAAATTTGTGCTATCATCCTTGTTGCCGTTTCACCGTCGCATTTATACAACAAACTAATGTCGAGAAACGCAAGACTTGGCGCCGGTCGGGGCGCACCTGGAAACGTGCCAACGGTGCTGCCTGCCTCGCGTTACCAGCCGCAAGGCTGTGTGACCATTGGGGCGGATAGCAGCGGCTGGTAGCTCACGGCTCAATATCAAACCGTATTTAGTAGGGACATCGGCAATGACTAAAATTTATCGAATGGCGCTCGTTTTGCTCGTGGCCGCGCTCGCCGCTGGCTGTGCGAACCAGGAAATCAAGCCGGCGACAGTGCTGTGCCCACTGCTCGGCGGGACGCTCGGTGCAGGCATCGCGGCAGGTGGTTTCGGTGGCGATGACGCGGGGCCGATGGCCGCTGGTGCCGTGCTCGGCGCTGTTGCCGGCTATTTCCTGTGCCACGAGACGCCCGTAGCACCACCGGCGCCGGCGCCGACTGTAGCGCCCGCACCCGCTCCGGCCCCGGTCGCCGTTGCTCCTAAGGACTCTGACGGCGATGGCGTCATCGACCCGAACGACAAGTGCCCGGGTACTCCGCCAGGTGTCAAGGTCAATGCCGAAGGCTGCCCCGAAGTCGGTGCCACGCTGCTCTCGCTGCAAGGTGTCAACTTCGACACTGACAGCGCGAAGCTGAAGGCTGAGTCGACCAGCATTCTTGATCAAGCGGTCAACGTGCTGAACCAGCAGGTTGGGGTTTCGGTGCGCGTCGAGGGTCATACCGACAGCCGCGGTTCCGATGCCTATAACATGACGCTGTCAGACAAGCGTGCCAGGTCAGTGGTGGTGTACCTGGTCAGCAAGGGCATCGATGCCGCGCGCCTGACTTCCGCTGGCATGGGTGAGTCCGCGCCGGTTGCGCCAAATGATTCGGCGGTGAATATGGCCAAGAATCGCCGCGTCGATCTGGTCGTGACCAACAACTGAGGCCAGTCCTCAGGTGACGAAAAGGCCCGGCTCTGCCGGGCCTTTTTGTTTTCAGGGCCAGAGTTTTTCGAAGTCCTGCGGATGTCCTCGCCCGTGCAGCAGAACGCGTTTATAAGGCTCCGGGTCTTTGGTGTAGGTAAGCACACCGTCGCGCGGGAAGTGTTGATCCTTGAGGCGTGATAACCAGAATCGCAGGCCGGTGGCGCGTAGCGCCCCCATCCAGGCGTCGCGCTCGGCGCGCAACAGCGGCCGCACTTGTGCGTAGGCCGCCAACATCGCTGCGGCCAAGGCCGTTTGCAGCATCCGTTTGTCGTCGTCGAAGCACCAATCAGCAAGTGCAACCGCGAGGTCGTAGACAAAGGCGCCGCTGCGCGCATAGTAAAAGTCGATGATGCCGGTCAGGCGCTCTGCCTCGAACAAAGCGTTGTCGCGGAACAGGTCGGCATGGATCACGCCGCCGGGCAGTGTAGCAAAGCGGTCGTCACGAAATTCGTCGACGCTCTCCTCGAGCAAGCGCCGGTCGGCGGCGCCCAGTCGTGGTGCCACCAGGCTTGCCACTGCTGCGCGCCACACGGGCCCGCGATCGTCATCCCGCCGCAGTGGGAACGCCAGGGTCGCCAGATGCATGTGAGCCATGGCACGGCCGATCGCCGTGCAATGCGCGACTCGAGGTTGGGCTACGCTGGCACCCGGCAGGCGTGCTACCAATGCCGCCGGCCGCCCCTTGAGTTTGCTCAGGAAACGACCGCGACGATCGGCCACCGGGTGGGCGCTGGGCACGTTGTGTTCGGCGAGGTGCGCCATGAGCGCGAGGAAGAACGGCAATTCAGTCGCGGGCGTGAATTCGAACAGGGTCAGGACGTAGTCACCAGCATCAGTGCTAACGAAGTAGTTGGTATTTTCGATGCCGGCAGTGACGCCGCTGAAGTTGTGCAGTGCGCCGACCGGGTAGTCGGCCAGGAAAGATTCGAGCTCGTTACGCTCGACTACGGTATAGACGGACATGCCGTGACCGGCTTGGCAGCCTCCGTATCTGATGGGCCGAGGGCGGGCGCGATGGGCACCACGTGCGCGGAACTACCAGCTCAGGATCACCCACTGCGGCGCGCGTGGCTCGGCGCCACGGCCGTTGATCTTCGATTCCATCAAGCCATCGCCATCGCGATCGACGAAATAATAGGGCGGGCCGATAAACGGCGTTACCTTGACCATATAAAGCCGGCCATTGAGACGGTACTCTTCGACCTTGGCATCCTTGCGCTGCACGATGGTGACCTCTGGTTCGGGTCCACCGGACTGCGCGTTAGCCTCGTCGCCTGCGTCCGGCACCGGTATTGTCACAGCCGGCGGCGGTGGCGGGACCTCGCCGAATTTCTCGTTGTCGTCCGCTGCCAGGGTCGCCAGGGGAGTCGCCAGACAGCTGATAATTAGTGTGACGATCGATGCTCTCATGAGTTTCTCGCGGGCCCTGCCTTGGCGCTTGATTGCCCGCGTAGGGTACCATCGAACCCCGCATCAAATCACGGCAGCCATCGCCTCGCGACGATGTGGCCCCCTTGAGGCTTAGTGTTCATGACCCAGCTGCTCGTTCTGGTCGACGGTTCGTCGTACCTGTACCGCGCTTTCCACGCGCTGCCCGCGCTGAATAACTCCAAGGGCGAGCCGACCGGTGCGATGCATGGCGTGATTGCCATGTTGCGGCGTCTGCGCAATGCCTATCCGACTGAGCATTTCGCCGTGGTGTTCGATCCGCGCGGACCGACCCACCGCGACGAATGGTTTGCGGCCTACAAGGCCCATCGTCCGTCCATGCCAGACGAACTCGCCGCGCAGATCGAGCCGCTGCACGAAATCATCAAAGCCATGGGCATGCCGTTGTTGCAGCTGCCGGGGGTCGAGGCTGACGACGTGATTGGCTCGCTTGCTGAGCAGGCCCGCACGGCCGGCATGCGTGTGTTGATCTCGACTGGCGACAAAGATCTCGCGCAATTGGTAGACGACAAGATCACGCTGATCAATACCATGGACGACAGCGTGCTCGACCCGGCCGGCGTCAACGCCAAATTCGGCGTAGCGCCGAACCGCATCGTCGATTATCTGACCTTGGTCGGTGACAGCGTCGATAACGTGCCTGGGGTGCCGATGGTCGGCCCCAAGACGGCCTGCAAATGGCTGTCCACCTATGGCTCCCTCGACGCGGTAATCGCCCATGCCGCAGAGATCAGCGGTAAGGTCGGTGAGAATCTGCGCGGCGCCTTACAGCAACTACCGTTGTCGCGACGGCTGGTCACGGTGATGCGCGACATCGACACCGGGCTTGCGCCTGCGCAGCTTACGCTCGTGGCGCCCGACGATGACCGTCTGACCGAGCTCTTCCAGCGCTACGAGTTCAACAGCTGGCTGAAGGAATTGCGCGGCCGGCAAGTCGAAAGCGAGGCACCACCTGCGCCGCTCGCTGCTGCCGCCGAATACGAAATCGTGCTCGATATGGCGCGCCTGGACCACTGGCTGACCGAGCTGGCCGCGTCCGAACTGTTCGCCTTCGACACCGAAACCACCAGTCTCGACTATATGCAGGCGCGCCTGGTTGGTGTGTCTTTCGCCCACACGCCGGGCCGTGCCGCCTATGTCCCGCTCGCCCACACCTACGCCGGCGCCCCTGCGCAACTTGGGGTCGAAGCGGTACTGGCCAAGTTGCGGCCGCTGCTTGAAGCCGAAACCCCACGCAAGGTCGGCCACAATCTCAAATACGATCGCAACGTGCTGCTCAATCATGGTGTCGATCTGCGCGGCATCGCCTTTGACACCATGCTCGAATCCTACGTGCTCAACAGCACTGCCGCGCGCCACGACTTCGACTCGGTGGCGCTTAAATATCTTGGCCACCACACCATTCATTACGAAGACGTGGCGGGCAAAGGCGCTAAACAGATCGGCTTCGAGGAAGTTGGCCTGGATCAGGCCGGGCCCTATGCCGCCGAAGACGCCGAGGTTTGTCTGCGCCTGCACCAGCATCTCTATCCGCGCATCGCAGCGGAAGTGCGGCTCGCAAGCGTGCTGCAAGATATCGAAATGCCGCTCCTGCCGGTGCTGGCCGCGATGGAGCGTCGCGGCGTGTTGATCGACGGCCATCTGCTGCGCGAGCAAAGCGCCGAACTCGACGAACGTATGCGCGAGATCGAGTCCCGTGCCCATGATCAAGCCGGCGAAGTGTTCAACATCGGCTCGCCGAAACAAATCCAGGCCATTTTGTTCGACAAACTGAAGCTGCCGGTGCTGTCCAAGACCCCCACCGGCCAGCCCTCAACCGCCGAGTCAGCCCTCGAAGAGCTGGCCGCCGAGCACGCCCTACCGCGGCTCATCCTCGACCACCGTTCGCTGTCCAAGCTCAAGTCGACCTATACCGACAAGCTGCCTGACCAGGTCGACCGCGTGACCGGTCGTGTGCATACCAGCTACCACCAGGCGGTGGCCGCTACAGGACGCCTGTCGTCGTCGGATCCCAATCTGCAGAACATTCCGATCCGCAGTCACGAGGGTCGCCGCATTCGTCAGGCCTTCATTGCGCCACCCGGCCGGCTGCTGATAGCGGCCGATTATTCCCAGATCGAACTGCGCATCATGGCCCACCTGTCGGGGGATGCTGGACTCGGCCAGGCCTTCGCTGCGGGCCAGGACGTGCACCGGGCTACTGCAGCTGAGGTGTTCGGTGCGGCACGGGACGCCGTCAGCGACGAGCAGCGCCGTGCCGCCAAGGCCATCAACTTTGGCCTCATCTACGGCATGTCGGCCTTTGGTCTGGCGCGCCAGCTCGGCATCGATCGCGGCGCCGCGCAGGCCTATATCGAACGTTACTTCGAGCGTTATCCAGGCGTGCGTATTTACATGGATCGCATTCGTGCGCTGGCCCACGAACAAGGCTATGTCGAGACTGTATTCGGTCGGCGTCTCTACCTGCCGGAGATCAATACCCGTAATGTGCAGCGCCGTCAGTATGCCGAACGCACCGCTATCAATGCGCCCATGCAGGGTACCGCTGCGGATATCGTCAAACGCGCCATGATCACGGTCTCTGCCTGGCTGGTCCGCGCTAGAGTCCCAGCGGATTTGATCATGCAGGTTCACGACGAGCTGGTGCTGGAGGTCGACATCGCGGCTGCGGATTACGTGGCCGCAGAGCTGGGCCGGATTATGTCGAGTGCGGCCAGCCTGTCGGTGCCGCTAGTAGTCGATGTGGGGCGCGGACAGAATTGGGACGAGGCCCACTAATCGCCAGGGTCCGCAGTTTAGCCGTTTGCAAAGTGCGCAATTTGGTAACTTGGGACTGGACGATCTTCGACAGACCTTGTGCTAACATTTCTACAGCGCTTGAAAACCAAGCCATGCAAGCAAAATCAGCTAAAGAAAAGCAACGCCCGCCCACGACGCCGCCTGCCCCATGCTTCTGATCCCCGCCATCGATATCAAAGACGGTAAATGCGTCCGCCTCCGGCAGGGCGATATGAACCGCGACACAGTCTATTCCGATGATCCGCTGGCGGTCGCTCGCCGTTGGGTGGCGGCCGGTGCGCGGCGCCTGCACATTGTTGACTTGAACGGCGCGACAGACGGCAAGCCAGTCAATCACGAAATCATTCATGCCATCGCCGAGAACTGCCCTGATGTGCCGATCCAGGTCGGTGGCGGCATCCGCGACGAAGACACTATCCAGCGTTATCTCGATGCCGGTGTCAGCTATGTGATCTTAGGCACCAAGGCCGTCACTGCGCCGCATTTTGTCTCCGACGTGTGCCTGGAATTCCCAGGTCACATCATCGTCGGTCTCGATGTGCGCGACGGCAAGGTAGCGATCGATGGCTGGTCCAAGCTCTCGCGTCACGACGCCATCGACTTGGCGCTGCATTTCCAGTCCGACGGCGTCGAAGCGATCGTTTTCACCGACATCGGCCGCGACGGCATGATGACCGGCCTGAACATGGAGGCCACCGTGGCCTTCGCTCGCGCGCTGACTATTCCGATTATCGCTTCGGGTGGTGTCACCAATCTCGACGACATCCGTGCGCTGTGCGCGGTCAGCCACGAAGGCATCGAAGGCGCCATCACCGGTCGTGCTATCTACGAAGGCTCCTTGGATTTCTCCGCCGCACAAGCGCTCGCCGATGAGTTGTGCGGTGCCAAGACCCGCTGATGGGCCTTGCCAAGCGGGTGATCCCGTGTCTGGACGTAGATGCCGGGCGGGTGGTGAAGGGCGTGCGTTTTCTCGATCTCCGTGACGCCGGCGACCCAGTCGAAATCGCGCGCCGCTATGACCGCGAAGGCGCCGACGAAATCACCTTTCTCGACATTACCGCCTCCAGCGATGACCGCGAGACCATCGTGCACGTGGTCGAAGCAGTGGCGAGCCAGGTTTTTATTCCCCTCACCGTCGGCGGTGGCGTGCGCACCGTCGCCGACGTGCGGCGCCTGCTCAAGGCTGGCGCCGACAAGGTCGGTATCAATACCGCTGCGGTCAACAATCCTGCTTTCGTGGCCGAGGCCTCGGCCAAGTTCGGTGCGCAGTGCATCGTCGTCGCGATCGACGCGCGCCGGATTGCCGACCATCCCGCGCGCTGGGAAGTTTTCACCCATGGCGGGCGCAAGCCGACCGGTCTCGACGCCGTCGCCTGGGCGATACGCATGGCCGCAGCCGGCGCCGGCGAAATTCTCCTCACCAGCATGGATCGCGACGGCACTCGCGACGGCTACGACGTCGAACTGACCCGCGCGGTGGCCGATGCGGTACCGATCCCGGTCATCGCCTCGGGGGGTGTTGGCGGCCTTGATCATCTGGTCGACGGCATCCGCCACGGCCATGCTGACGCCGTGCTGGCGGCCAGCATCTTCCATTTTGGCGAGCACACCGTCGGCGCGGCCAAGGCCCGTCTGGCGGCCGCCGGCATCGAGGTCCGGCAGTGAGCTGGCACGACGAAATCAAGTGGGACGCGCAGGGTTTGATCGCTGCTATTGCCCAGGATGCCGAGAGCGGACGAGTGCTGATGGTGGCCTGGATGAACCAAATCGCGCTGGAAGCGAGCATACGGGAAGGTCGCGCGGTGTATTGGTCCCGTTCGCGCCAGCGGCTGTGGCGCAAAGGCGAGGAATCTGGCCATGTGCAGCGGATCCGCGAGCTGCGACTCGATTGCGACGGCGACGCCATTCTGATGCGCGTGGAACAGCTAGGGGGTATCGCTTGTCACACTGGACGGGAGAGCTGCTTTTATCGCGTGTTCGACGCTGGCAGTTGGCGCGTCACGGATGCGGTGCTGCGTGACCCGGCTCACATCTACGGCGCGGCTGACCAACAGCGGGAGAAGAGCGGTGAGTGATGTGCTGATGCGGCTGGCTGAAGCGATCGACGAGCGCCGTAGCGCAGATCCCGAGGATTCTTACGTGGCCGGCCTGTTTCATGCCGGGCTCGACAAGATCCTGAAAAAAGTCGGTGAAGAGGCGGCCGAGACCATCATCGCCGGCAAGGGCGGGGATCGTGACCAACTCGTATACGAGACTGCTGATTTATGGTTTCATTCCGTGGTTCTGCTCAAATACATGGGTATCGAACCGTCGGCTGTATTGACGGAGCTCGAACGCAGGTTCGGGCGCTCGGGCGTAGCGGAAAAGGCGGAGCGCGCAAACAAGTAAAAGTGCGCGCGCCATCAATGAATACGCTCAACAGGAGATAATCATGGGTTTTTCAATTCAACATCTGGTGCTGCTGCTGGTCATCGTGATGCTGCTGTTCGGCACCAAGAAGATCAAGAACGTTGGCTCCGATCTCGGTGGCTGGATCCGCGATTTCAAGAAGGCGATGCACGAAGACACGCCTGAGGAAGTGGCGGCTAAGAACGACGCGAAACAGGTCATCGAAGGCGAAGCGCGTACCGAACGCGAACACGTCTGACGTCCGCTCATGTTCGACGTCGGATTTTGGGAACTCGCGCTGATCTTTGTCGTCGCGCTGGTGGTGGTGGGTCCGGAGCGCATGCCCGGGATGATCCGCACCACGGGGCAATGGCTCGGCCGCATGCAGCGGGTGGCTCGCGAGTTGCGCGCGGAGTTTGAACGCGAAGCACACACTCAGGAATTCAAGGCGCTCAATCGCGAATTTCTCGAAGAAGACCGGCGCCTGAAACAATTGGCGCTTAATCCACTGGGAGCGCCGACCTCGCGTGCGGCAGCACTGGAGAATGCGGCGACTGAGACGGCGGCCACGCCCGATGTCACGATAGCCATCGACAGCGTGACCACGGGCGATAGCGCGGCGCAGGCCCCCGCGCACACGACACCAGGCGTTGCCGCGACCAAGACCGATCATTCGGCCTGAGCCGACCTTACCTGAAAACTCCGCACGCGAATCCATCGCGACAGCCGGCCATGTCAAAACCCAAAGATCTGCAAACTATCGCTGACGAGACACCTGCATCGGACAAGCCGCAAGGCACCGAGCAGAGCTTCATCTCGCATTTGATCGAGCTACGCTCGCGCCTGTTGCGCGCGATTGCCTGTGTGGGCGTGGTGCTGTTATGCATGATGCCGTTCCGCAACCAAATCTACACGTGGCTGGCAGCACCGTTGTTGGCCAAGATGCAGGTTGGCAGCACCATGATTGCAACCGAGGTCGCGTCGTCGTTCTATGCGCCCTTCGTCTTGACGGCTTTCGCCGCGTTGTTTGTCTCTATCCCCTATGTGTTCTATCAGGCTTGGGCTTTTGTCGCACCGGGGCTTTATCTCAAGGAACGCCGCCTCGCACTGCCGCTGATGGCGTCCAGCACCGCGCTGTTCTATATCGGCGTTGCGTTCTGCTATTACGTGGTGTTTCCGCTGGCGTTCGGTTTTTTCACCTCCGCTGCGCCCGAAGGTGTGAAGGTGATGACCGATATCAGTCGCTATCTCGATTTCGTCATCAAGATGTTTCTTGCTTTCGGCTTCGCCTTCGAAGTGCCGGTCGCGACCTTTCTAGTGGTGCGCACGGGCATGATCAGCGTCCAAGACCTGGCGGGTAAACGCCGCTACGTGATAGTCGGCGCCTTCACGGCTGGTGCAATCCTCACTCCGCCCGATGTGCTTTCGCAATGCCTGCTCTCGATTCCGATCTGGATGCTCTACGAGATCGGCCTGCTGTTTGCCCGCTATTTCGTCAAGCCCGACGAAGAAGCGGCCGAGGAAGAAGCTGATAACGACATGGTCTCAACGTCGGAAAAGCCATAACAACAGGCTCGCAACGACGCTCAACAGCAGACCGCTGACGAGTGGAAAGTAGAAGCGCGAGTGCTCGCGCTCGATGATGATATCGCCGGGTAATCGGCCGAACGGCAGCTTGCTCAGATACGGCCAGGCCAGCCCCACGACCAGCAGCAGTAGTCCCAGCGCGATCAGTAAGCGACCCATGGCGCACCATCAGCTCAGCGTTTCGACGCCGGTGTCGGTACCGATCAGCAGCACGTCCGCCGGTCGTCGCGCGAACAGGCCGTTGCTGACCACACCGGGAATATTGTTCAAGGCTTCTTCCAGTGCGACCGGCGTCTCGATCACAAGATTGTATACGTCGAGGATGTAGTTACCGTTGTCGGTAGTAAAACCCGCGCGCCATTCCGGCGCGCCGCCGAGCTTGACCAGCTCGCGCGCGACGAAGCTGCGTGCCATCGGAATCACTTCGACGGGTAACGCAAAGGCGCCAAGGCGCTCAACCAGCTTCGAATCATCCACGATGCAGACGAACTTGATGCTCGCCTGGGCGACGATCTTCTCGCGTGTCAGTGCACCGCCGCCGCCCTTGATCAGATGACGATGACGGGTCGCTTAATCGGCGCCGTCGACATAGATTGGAATGTCGCCGAAGCCATTGAGATCGAATACCGGGATGCCGTGTCCGCGCAGCCGCGCAGCACTGGCCGCGGAACTCGCCACCGCACCATTGATGCGCGCCCTTTGCTTCGCCAGTGCGTCGATGAAGTAGTTGGCAGTGCTGCCGGTGCCGACGCCGACGATGTCATCGTCCATCACATAAGCCAGCGCCGCTTCCGCCGCCGCGCGCTTCTTGTCGTCCTGCCCTGCCATGACCGTTCCACCCTCGTGTAAAAATCGGCTTTACCAAGCGCAAATGTTATCGTAAGCCTATGCTCGACAACTACGTGAAGATGATCCTGCGCGCGCCAGTCTACGACGTCGCGCGCGAAACACCGCTCGATCTGGCGCCCGCCATCTCGCGTCGGCTCGGCAACCGTGTGTGGCTGAAGCGTGAGGACATGCAGCCGGTGTTCTCCTACAAGATTCGCGGTGCCTACACGCTGATGGCCTCGTTGTCCAAGGCGCAGCTTGCGCAGGGCGTGATCACGGCCTCGGCCGGCAACCATGCCCAAGGTGTGGCGCTCGCCGCACGGGTGCTGGAAACGCGCGCCACTATTGTCATGCCCAAGACTACCCCCGAGATCAAAATCGAGGCCGTGCGACGCCTGGGTGCCGACATCATTCTGCACGGCAATACCTACGACGAGGCTAGCGATCACGCGCACAAACTCGCCGCAAGCCGTGCGCAGGTCTACATTCCGCCTTTTGATCATCCGCTCGTGATCGCCGGCCAGGGCACGGTCGCGATGGAGATCTTGCGCCAGCACCCGCGCCATCTGGGCGCGATCTTTGTGCCGGTCGGCGGCGGTGGACTGATCGCCGGCGTCGCGGCCTATGTCAAAGCCCTGGCCCCCGAGATTCTTATCATCGGTGTCGAGGCCGACGAGGCCGCGTGCATGAAGGCCGCGCTCGACGCTGGCAGGCGCGTCGTGCTGGAGCGCATCGGTATCTTTGCCGATGGCGCGGCGGTGCGCCAAGTCGGTGTCGAGACTTTCGCCGTGGCCCGCGAACACGTCGACGAGATGCTGACGGTCACCATCGACGAGATTTGCGCGGCGGTAAAAGACATCTTCGAGGACACTCGTGCCATCGCCGAGCCGGCTGGCGCACTGGCGCTCGCCGGCCTTAAGCAATACGTCAAGCGCGAAGGATCGCGCGACCAGGAGCTGGTCGCCATCCTGAGCGGGGCCAATGTCAACTTCGATCGCCTGCGTCATATCGCCGAACTGGCCGAAC
>JANMJF010000689.1:0-5809 GCA_031371245.1 Pseudomonadota bacterium
GTCGTGTCGATCTGCTCGACGTCGAGCCCGCGCTCGATCATTGGAAAGCCCGCGGCCTCGATCTCTCACAGATCCTCTATCAGCCGATAGCGGCGCCGGGTGTGGCCATCCGGCACATGCGCGAGCAGGATCACGGGCTCGATAAGTCGCTGGACCGCACCACCATCGTGCCTTTGTGCAAGGATGCGTTGGAATTCGGTAAACCGCTAGCCGCGACCCTAGCGATCCGCAACGTCAACCGCACGGTCGGTACCCTGCTCGGTTACGAGATCACGCGTCGCTATGGCGGCGCCGGTTTGCCCGACAACACCATCAAACTGCACTTCCATGGTTCGGCTGGCCAGAGCTTCGGCGCGTTCGTGCCGCGTGGTGTCAGCATGACCCTTGAAGGCGATGCCAACGACTATGTTGGCAAGGGTCTGTCAGGTGCGCGCATCGTGGTCTATCCACCGCGTCACGCGAGTTTCATAGCGGAAGCCAATATCCTGATTGGTAACGTCGCGCTGTACGGCGCGACCAAAGGTGAAGCCTATTTTCGCGGTATCGCGGGCGAGCGTTTCGCGGTACGCAACAGTGGTGCCGATACGGTGGTGGAGGGTGTCGGCGACCATGGCTGTGAATACATGACCGGCGGTCACGTCGTCATCATCGGCGCTACCGGTCGCAACTTTGCCGCCGGCATGTCGGGCGGCGAAGCCTATGTCTACGATCCGCACGGCCTGTTCCCGGCCCGCTGCAATAAAGAGATGGTCGACCTGGAAAAACTCGTGAGCGAAATCGACCAAGACCTGGTGCGGCGACTGCTCGCCAACCATGTGCAGTACACCCACAGCACGGTCGCACAGGACATCCTCGATCACTGGACGGTCAACACACACAAGTTCGTCAAGGTCATGCCCAAGGACTACAAACGCATCCTCGCAGCCATCGACACCGCGCGCCGCACTGGCATTCCAGAAGAGCAGGCGATCATGGCAGCCGCGCATGGCTAAGCCCACCGGTTTTCTAGAAGAAAAGCGCGCCAAGCAGCCCTATCGCCCGATCGAAGAGCGCCTGAGCGACTTTCAGCAAGTCTTGGCGCCGTTTGCCCAAGAGCCGCTCAACAAGCAGGCCGCGCGCTGCATGGACTGCGGCATTCCGTTCTGTCATCAGGGCTGCCCGCTGGGCAACCTGATCCCGGACTGGAATGATCTGGTCTATCGCGAACGCTGGGACGAAGCCAGCGAACGCTTGCACGCGACCAACAACTTTCCGGAGTTCACCGGCACCCTGTGCCCGGCGCCGTGCGAAGGATCTTGCGTGCTGGGCATCAACGACGACCCAGTCACGATCAAGGCTGTCGAACTCGCGATCATCGACCGCGCCTTCGCCGAAGGCTGGGTCAAGCCCTTACCGCCTGCTAGCGAAACCGGCAAGGCCGTGGCCGTGGTCGGATCCGGTCCGGCGGGACTCGCCGCAGCTCAGCAACTACGCCGCGCCGGCCATAAGGTCACGGTGTTCGAGCGCGCCGATCGCATCGGTGGCCTGCTGCGCTACGGCATTCCCGAATTCAAGATGGAAAAACGTGTGTTAGACCGACGTCTGGCACAGATGCGCGCCGAGGGTATCGAGTTCCGCGTCAACGCCAACGTCGGTGTCGACATCCCGATCGCACAATTGAGACAGGATTTCGCTGCGGTACTGCTGACCGGTGGCGCTACGATCGCGCGGGATCTGCCGGTACCCGGTCGCGAATTGCAGGGCATTTATCAGGCGATGGACTTCCTGACCCTGCAAAACCGTCGCTGCGAAGGCGATAACATCGCCGATGCCGACTTCATCTCGACCACGGACAAACACGTCGTCATCATTGGTGGCGGCGACACCGGTGCCGATTGCATCGGCACTTGCCACCGCCAGGGCGCGAAATCGGTGACCAGTCTCGAAATCCTGCCCCAGCCGCCAGGCACCCGCAGTGCCGACAACCCGTGGCCAGAATGGCCGCGCATCTATCGCATCGCTTCGGCTCACGAAGAAGGCGGTGAGCGCAAATATGCGGTCTCGACCAAACGCTTCGTCGACAATGGCCAGGGGCAGGTTAAAGCCCTGGAATTGGTCGAAGTTGCCATGCGGTCCGTCGACGGTCGCAGCCAGTTGCAGGAGGTGCCGGGTTCCAGCCACGTGCTGCCGGCCGATTTCGTCTTCCTGGCGATGGGCTTTACCGGGCCGGAGCGCAGCGGACTGCTCGACAACTTAGGCGTCGCCATGACCGAACGCGGCAACGTCAAACGCGATGCGCACTGGATGACGTCTGTCGATGGTGTATTCACCGCCGGCGATATGCAGCGTGGCCAGTCCCTCATCGTGTGGGCCATAGCCGAAGGTCGCGCGGCAGCGGCAGCCGTCGACAAACATCTGATGGGTGCCACCGATCTGCCGGCGCCGCTGCCCTAGGTGAGGTCAGCGCCGCTGGCCTCGACGGCCTTGAACAACGACCGACTGCTGCGCGTATTGCGCGGTGAACCGGTCGATTGCACGCCGGTGTGGGTGATGCGTCAGGCCGGGCGCTATCTGCCGGAATATCGCGAGACCCGCCGCCAGGCCGGTGATTTTCTGACCTTGTGCAAAACGCCCGAACTGGCCTGTGAAGTAACCCTGCAGCCGCTGCGCCGCTTTGACCTCGACGCCGCCATCCTATTTTCCGACATCCTCACCATTCCCGACGCGATGGGACTGGGACTGAGCCTGGAAGAAGGGCTCGGCCCGCGTTTCGCCCATCCGCTGCGCAGCCGTGCCGACATCGACGCGCTGCCGGTGCCCGATCCGTGCGGCGAACTGCGTTATGTGACCGACGCGATACGGCTGGTCAAGCGTGAACTGGCGGGGCGCGTACCGCTGATCGGCTTCGCCGGCAGTCCCTGGACGCTTGCCACCTATATGGTCGAAGGTCAGAGCAGCCGCGAGTTCGCCCGCATCAAGGGTTTGATCTATACCGACGCGGCCGCCGCCCATGCCCTGCTGGACAAGCTTGCGCGCGCCACCACCGCTTATCTTCGCGCCCAGATCGAGGCCGGCGTAGACCTTGTCATGCTGTTCGATACCTGGGGTGGCGCGTTGTCCCACGCCGCCTATCATGAGTTCTCGCTGGCCTATATGCAGACCATCCTTGATGGCTTGCCGGCCGGCGTGCCGACCATTGTCTTCACCAAGGGCGGTGGGCCATGGCTGGAATCGATCGCGGCGAGCGGCTGCTCAGCGCTGGGTCTCGACTGGACCGTCGACATCGGCGCCGTCCGGCAGCGCCTCGGCAACGGCGTGGCCCTGCAGGGTAATCTCGACCCGGCGGTGATGCTGACCCGCCCCGACATCGTGGCGCAAGAAACCCGGCGCATCATCGACACCATGGGCAGCGGCGGCCGCCATATCTTCAACCTCGGCCATGGCATCACACCCGAGGTAGCGCCCGAGCACGTCAGTGTGCTGGTCGATACCGTGCACGAACACAGTCGCCGCTATCACGCGGCCTGATGCACGTGCCGCTCGGGCGGCTAGTCTAGAGCGCCAGACTGAAGCGCAAGCACGGTTCAGATCCCGAGCCCGGTGTCCATATAAATGAATTTGTTACTCCACTATACTTCAGCCAATTTCGAGTTTAAGGATGGGGGGATGCCGTGACTAGCCACGAGCGATTAAATGTGTTTCTGGTGCTGCTCGCCCTGAGCGGCACCGCCGCCGCCGACGAGGTGATCGAGCAGGCCCGTGTACTGTTGAACGCTCACCAGGCTGGCAGCGCTTATACCCTGCTCGCGCCTTTGAGCGACGAACGTGCCGGTGACCCTGACTTCGACTACCTGCTCGGCATCGCTGCGCTCGATAGCGGCCAACCCGGCCAGGCGGTATTCGCCCTCGAGCGCGTGCTGGCGGTCAAACCCAACGACGCCCTGGCCCGTGCTGAAATCGCCCGCGCCTACTACGCGCTCGCCGAGTTCGATACCTCCAAACAGGAATTCGAAAACGTCAAAACCAGCGCTGAAGTGCCCGCCACCGCCCGCGCCACCATGGACAAATACCTCGACCTCATCGATCGCGCCCAGCGCGGCGAGCAAAGGCTGGGCGGCTACATCGGCTTCAGCAGCGGCTACGACACCAACGTCAATTCCGGCACCGACCAAACCACGATCGCCATCCCGGTGCTGGGCAATCTGCCCTTCCAGCTGGTTGATAAGGCGCTCTCGCAGGACAATCCTTTCGCCACCGTCACGGCCGGCATCAATGCACTCAAGCCGCTCGACAAAAACTGGGCCATGATAGGCGGCGCGCGCGGCTACTATCGCGCCACGGAAACGCCGTTCTCGACCGCCGACACCTATCTCTACGGCGGTGTGCGTGGCACGTTCGGCAAGCACGAAGTGGTGTTCGCCGGCCAGGGAGAAGACTTCATCGTTGATGCCGATAGCCTGCGTTTCGTCTACGGCGGCTATGCGCAGTGGAGTTATGCCATCGACAACAAGAGCCGCTTCAGCCTTTCGTTCCAGGGCAACAAGATTGATTACCCTGATTTCTCCCACCGCAACGCGACCCGTTATGTGACCTCCGCCAGCTATCTGCTCGCCATTCCCGGCAAGCGTGAACCGGTGGTCTACGCCGGCGCCTACGGCGGCGTCGAGCAGGAGAATCGGACCATCAGCCCGCAGTTCGGCCACGATCTCTACGGCGGACGCATCGGCGGCAGCATCGAACTCATGCCCAAACTGCGCGGCTTCACTAGCGTTTCCATCGAGCAGCGTGACTACCACGGCCCCGACCCGATCTTCCTGCGCACCCGCGACGATACGCAGTACATTCTGTCCGGCGGCGTGGAGTACAAATTCTGTGAGAACTGGCTACTGCGGCCCAACGTCACCTACACCGCCAACAACTCCAATGTCGCCATCAACGATTACGACCGCGTCGTAGTCGGCATCGACGTGACGATGCAGTTCTAAGGAGCAAGCCCACGTGAACACAGCTGACATCTTCAAGCCCCACCCGCTGGCCTTGGCGGTCGCGGTCGCACTGGGTAGTCTGCCGGCGCCAAGCTTCGCCGCTGCCGGCCGCGTGCAGTTTGCTTTCGGTCAAGTGTCGGTGCAGGACACCAGTGGTGCCAGCAACGCGGCCACCAAGGGCCGCGAGCTTAATGCCGGCGACACTATCATCACTGAGAAAGGCCGCGTGCAGCTCAAGTTCGCCGATGGCAGCCTGGTCTCGCTGCAGCCGCAGTCGACTTTCAAGATCGACGACTACAACTTCGCCGGCAACGACGACGGCAGCGAACGCAGCTTTTTCAGTCTGTTCCGCGGCGGCCTGCGCACCATCACGGGCGTCATCGGTCATCGCAATCGCGATTCCTATCGCGTCACCACACCGGTCGCGACCATCGGCATTCGCGGCACGGAATACTTGATCAAGCTCGACGGCAGCGGTGCGATCGTGACGGTCGGCGACGGCGCTATTGCAGTCCTCAACGACGCCGGCGAAGTCAACCTAGTCAACGGTCAGACCGGCGTCATTGTCGACAAGAATACGCCGGTCAAGATCAGCGCTGAGAAGCCGATGCTTCCACCCGCGCCGCCGAACAAGGATTTGCGCGACAACCCCGGCGCTGGTCAGCCCCAGCAGGACGACGAAGACTTCATCATCAATGTCATTGACGACAACGGCGAGCGGGACGACACGCTCAATAATCTGCTCCTGGGCGGTCTCCCCGTCACGCCGCCGGAGCCGCCCCCACCCCCCCCAACCCCACCACCACCCCCCCCCCCCCCACCCCCCCCCCCCCCCAACCAGCACG
>JANMJF010000735.1:0-5353 GCA_031371245.1 Pseudomonadota bacterium
CGAAAGCCAGGCGCGCGTCGGTATCAGCCAGCACGCGGCATAGCTCGGGCTCCGACAGCCGCCAATTCAAGGGGCAGAAGCAGGCGCCACTCTTGGCCGTGCCGTACAGGGCGAGGAAGAAATCGTCGGAGTTCTTGCCCACATACACCACTCGTTCGCCAGCCGCGATGCCGGCGGCGAGCAAGCCGTGGGCGAGGCGCGAACTTTGCGTATCGAGCTCGGCATAGGTGGTGACGTGCGCGCCGTAGACCAAGGCCGGACGCTCGCCGGCGCAGCGTGCGTAGTAGCTGACATAGTCACCGAGCGTACGGATTTCTTTATAGACCCACATCGTCCAGACCTCTGTTGCTGCGAATGAAATCAGTTGAGCTAAGGCGACCGCAAAGAAATCGTAATCATGCGTACTATATGGTAGGTTCCGGAAATCGAACAGAGCGAGCGCGAAGCGCGAAAGGAACAGCAAGATGATCACGAACCAGGATATGCACTACCACCCCGACGCCATGACGGCGCTCACCGAACCTGCTACCCGCTACAGCTGGGCCGAGACTTTTTTCATGCCCTTCGCGGTGCCGGAAGTCGGTCTATTTGGTAGCGCCTATGTGATGGCGCGGCCGGGTGTCGGTGTGACCACCAGCGACATCAAGATTTACCAAGGCCTAGGCCGCTCGCGCCTCGACGCCTTGTACTCGGACAACCAGACCCAGATCCCGGCGCCCGTCGAGTTCCGGCAGTTCACCCTGTCGAGCGGCTTGTCCTGCGATTTGAGCACCGGCCCCGAGCGTTACCACGTAGTCTACGAAGGCATCGATGACACGCGTTTCGACCTACAGGCCGACGCCGTGATGCCGGCTTATGACATTCATGATCCAGCCATGGACCCGATGGCGCGCAAGACCTACGACGAGCGCACCGCGACTTCAGGCTATGGCGCGGCTTATGGCGGCCACTACGATCAGCTGTGTCGCATCACGGGCAAGCTCACCGTGCGTGGCAAACACTTCGATATCGACTACATCGATTGCATGGATCGCTCGTGGGGTGTGCGCCCCGAACGCGCCCTGCAACCGATGGCGTGGCTGCATGCGATCTTTGGCGAGGACTATGCCTTCCACAGTATCTGGTCTATGAACTACGACAACCCGTCCGATGCGCAGCACAGCTTCGCCCACGGCTTCGTGCTCGACCGTGGCACCGTCTACGGTTGCACCGCCGGCAAGGTGATAGTGACGCGCGATGGCATATGGGGAGGTCACTACGAACTTTTCGCCACCGACGAACGAGGTACCCAGCATCATTTCCTCGGTGCGCCGATCGCGTCGGGATTGTGGGAACCCTATGGCTGCGTCGGTGTGCCCAATGTGCTCAATCGTTTCGTTTCCGACACCGGACGCATAGGCTATGGCGAGGTGCAGGAAGGCTGGTTCTACGATACCTATTTGCGGCTGCGTGCCGCCGGCAAGCTGTAGGCGCGCAGCGGACATGAACGCTGTGCAAGCCACCGCGCCGACTGCGCGGTGGGATCGCGACGATATCGAAGCGCGGGTGGCCCATGTACTGGCACGCAAGATGGCACGCCGCAGCAGCGGCGCCTACAGCGCGCGCACCGATAGCCAAGTGACGGCGCAACTTGCGGCCTTGTTTGCCCACCAAGGTTTGTCTGGGGTAAACATCAGCGCGCTTGCGCGTATGACCGGTGGCGCATCGAAAGAACAGTTCGCTTTCACGCTGAGTCACGCTGGCGCGGCGGCACCCGAGCGATTGGTGCTGCGCATGGATCCCTGGATGGGCATCGTTGAGACCTGTCGTGGTCGTGAAGCGCAATTGCTCGCCGCCTTCGCCGGCGTGGTACCGGTGCCACCGCTGCGATTTGTCGATGCCGACGGTGATTATCTCGGCCAGCCGGGCTTGATCACGCGCATGGTGCCCGGCAATACCGCACCGACGGATATCGAGGCCAAGGCGGTGACCGGCGTCGGTATTCGTTTCGAACATTGGATAGCCAAGCTCGCGCCGCAATTCATCGACAATCTCGCGCGTATCCACGCCTTCGACTGGCGCACAGCGAAGCTGTCCTACTTCGACGCCCCGCAGGCCGGCACCAGCCAGGCAGCGCTGCGCCAGGTCAACTGGTGGGCGCGGGTGTGGCAGCAAGACTGCGAGGAGGCTGACCCGCTAGTGACCTTAGTCGAGCGCTGGTTGCGCGAAAACGCGCCGGTATGTGCGCAGCCGGTGGTGGTGCATGGTGACTACCGTATCGGCAATTTCATGTTCGTCGAACCGAGCGGTGAGTTCAGCGCCGTGCTCGACTGGGAACTCGCCCACCTCGGCGACTTCCACGAAGATCTCGCCTGGTGTGTGCAGCGCCTGTTTGGTACACCGCGCGCCGATGGCGAGTGGCTGATCTGCGGCCTGCTGCCCCGTGCGGAATTTTTCACGCGCTACGCGCAGGCGACGGGCATGGCGCTCGATCTCGACACCATTCGCTACTACGAGATCCTGAACGCCTGGAAGTGCATCATCATCAATAATGGGTCGGCCTGCCGCGCTGCGCAGGTGGGCCAGAGCCATCAAGATCTGGTGCTGACCTGGATGGCCTTCGGCTCGGCGGTGTTCATGGATCAACTCAACGAACTCATGGCCGATGCACTGCGATGAATCCCGATCTCGATCTGCGTTTGAAGTCGGTGCTGAAGGCCTTGTCGGACGTCATTCTGCCGGCGATTCCGTCCGAGCAGCGGCTGGCGCGCGATCAAGTCAATCTTGTCATCGGTCATCTGGCCATCGTCGCCGAGCACTGGAAGCACGCGCTCAACTACGAACTGGAAAATCTCAGTCTGGCTTGCGCGCTGGCGAGTGAACTGCGCGGCTTGAGTCTGGAGCCTGCACTCGGCAACGATGTGATTGCCGCTTTGACGGAGGTCGCAGCGCTGGACCGCAGCGACTATGACGCTGTCAGCGGCGCCCATCGGGCGTTAAAGGCGGTCATCGAGCGACTCATCGCGGCCGATCACAGCCGCGCGCCCCTGTCGCGGGAAATCATCACCGCCGTGCTGCACTACAACGCGCGTCGTGCCCCGCGCGAACGCATCTGGCACCGCGGCGCCGGTCTCGACCCGGACACCGCCAAGCTGCCGCCCATCTCATCTTTGTTCACGCGCGAAACGCGCTGATCTACGGCCGTCACGCTTCGTCATTCCTCCTTCAGAGAGATTCGCCATGGAAAATCCAATGAACCTCGCCGGCCGTGTGATCATCGTCACCGGTGCCGCGCAGGGTATCGGTCGCGGTGTGGCGTTGAAGGCCGCCGAACTCGGTGCAAGCCTCGCCCTGGTCGACATCAACGGCGATGGCGCGCGTGAAACGGCCGCCATGATAGGCAGCACCGCCGAGGTTCATGTCGGCAGCGTCGCCGATCCGGCTTTCGTGCAGCAGATGGTCGAAGCAGTGGCGAGCAGGCACGGCACTATCAACGGCCTGTTCAATAATGCCGGCATCATCCGCACCGCCATGATTCACAAGCTGTCGCTCGCCGACTGGCAGGCAGTCATCGACGTCAATCTGACCGGCGTCTTCCTTTGCCTGCAGGCGGTCGGTCGCCACATGCTGGCGCGCGCCGAGGCGGGCGAGAACGCACCGCGTCGTATCGTCAATGTCTCATCGGTGGCGGGCCGGCGCGGCACCATCGGCCAGATCAATTACGGGGCGGCCAAATCCGGCGTGCTCGGCATCACCATGAGCGCGGCACGCGAATGGGCACGTTTTGGTATCTGTGTGAACAGCGTGTGTTTCGGCGCGGTGGAAACACCGATGACGGCAGTGATCCGCAGTCCGAAATTCATAGAACGCACCATGGCTGCCATTCCCATGGGTCGCATCGCGCAGCCCGCCGAAGTGGCCGAGCCCTGTTGTTTCCTGTTGTCCGATGCGGCGAGTTATATCACTGGCCAGCATTTGAATGTCGACGGCGGTTCGCAGATCGGTTTCTGAGCGCTGCCCGCCGCGAGGCTTTACTTCAGCAAGTCGGTGATGGCCGGCAACTCTTCGGGCTGGGTTTCCCAGCCTTGGGGTGCAACCCAGGCCCGTTCGCGTAGCAGTTGCTGATCGGCGTGGGCGAGCACGAGGTCCGTGATGTGGGTACGCGCGGCAGCGCTGCCATCGCGATAGACAGCGGTGATGAGCGCGCCACTGAAGGTGCGTAAATCGCGTATCGCGCGCAGTATTTCTGCCGGGTCAGCCTGGGCGCGCGCCAGTATTGCCGCACCCTCGGTGCTGGCTCCTCCCAGTGTGCAGATAGCTTCGCCGTGGGCATCGTCATCAATATCGGCGGTCAGTGCACGGCAGAATGCAAGCAGGCGCGCGAGTTCGTCGCAGTCGTAGCGGAATTGCAGCGGCAGACGCGTCGCCATCAGGTGCAGCATGCCTATGACTATTTGCAACTGTTCGACAGCCAGGGCGTTGCCAGCATCGAGCGCAGGCGCCACGACTTCGGTCAAGGCGCGGATGGCGGTTTGCAGTTGAATGTCTGCGCGCAATTGCATGGACTAACTCCCGTGCACTTCGTTGGCTTGCGTCATCAGGTCACGTAGTTCAGCAAGCAGCTTGGGGCCGATGCCAACAATCCAGGCGGCCAGCACGTCTTGATGAGTTTTGCCGTTGTGTGCGATGCGCCAGGCCGTGCCTATCGCGATTACACCCTGTAGCCAGCCGCAGTAAACCTTGTAGTAATGCAGGGTAGCTGCGTCGATAGTGAGTCCTGATTCTTGTTCATAGCGCGCGAGGAATGCTGGCTCGGGCAATAGTCCGCCGACTAACAAAGTCTTGCCGTCTTCGGCATAAACGCCATAGGCGGGATTGACTGCCCAGGCGATATCAAAATGATGATCGCCGATGCGCGCCATCTCCCAATCGAGGATGGCGGTGATCTGCGCGTCGTGTTCGGTAAACAGAAAATTGCCCATGCGGTAATCGCCGTGCAACAGCACCGGCTTAGTGCAGGCCGGCATATTACGCCGTAGCCAGCCAGCGGCGAGGCGCATGAGCGGAATGTCCTCGTCGGCATCCTCCTCCCACACCCGCTCCCAATGGTTCAGCGCGAATTCAATTGATGCGGTGCCTGGTGCAGGCAGATCGAAACTCGGCAACGCAAACAAATCGAGCGGATGTCGATGCACCCGCGCGATGCAAGACACAAATTGCGGGCCCAACGCTTCGCGCCAATGGGAAGCCATATGCGTGCCCATGCCGGTGGCCTGACTGGTGGCCTCGCGCGGTTTGGTCACGCCGGGCACAAAGCCATAGACGATGGCCGGATAGGGCAGGTAGGTAGCATCGGCATCGTTCCAATACACCG
>JANMJF010000774.1:0-8187 GCA_031371245.1 Pseudomonadota bacterium
CGAGAACGTCAAAGACCCCTATCACGCCAGCCTGCTGCACCTGTTCCATACCACCTTCAATATCTACCGCTCAAACATGCAGGGCCGCAGCGTGGTCGATGCGCGTCACGGTCTGCATTCGATCATCACCACCACGCCGCAAGCCGACGACGATACTGCCGGTGACTACCAACGAGGTGATATCGCCACTTATCGCCAAGGCCTGAAACTCGCCGACCCCAGCCTGCTGGAGGTGCGCAAAGAATTCGATGAGCAGACCAGCAACAATATCCACACGCTGTTCCCCAGCACCGTCATTCAGCAGATCCACAACACCCTTGCCGTGCGCCAGGTGCTGCCCAAGAGCGCCGGCGAGTTCGAACTGGTGTTTCATTTTTTTGGTTATGCAGACGACGACGCCGATCTGCGCCAGCTGCGCCTGAAGCAGGCCAACCTCGCCGGCCCGGCCGGCTATATCTCGATGGAAGACACCGAAGCAACCGAGCTCGTGCAACGCGCCATTGAATCCTGCGAAGCTGGCGACAGCTCTTACATGGCGATGGGTGATGAGCGCCACGATCAGGGTACGAGTCTCATCACCGAACACATGATCCGCAGCTTCTGGCGCGGCTATCGCGGCCTCATGGGCTGGGACGCGTGATGGACGACATGCAGATCTATTTCGCCATCGAGCGCTTGTTTGCCAACTATTGCGCGGCGCTCGACGAAGGCGAACTGGAAGCGTGGCCAGCGTTCTTCCTCGACGATGGTCTCTACCAGATGATCGCGCGCGAGAACTACGCCTTTGGTTATCCGATTCCACTGCTGCTGCTGGACAGCCAGGGCATGATGAAAGACCGCGTCTATTCGCTGCGCAACGCCAACATCTACCAGCCCCATCGCTATCGACATGCACAATCAGCGATACGCATCACGGCGCGCGAGTCTGACGGCTACCGCGTGTCTTCGTCCTACCTCGTGGTGCAAACCTTGAACGACGGCGTCACCGCTATCTACCAGGCCGGCAGTTACTACGATTACCTGGTCGAGACTGCCGGCGGACTACGTTTCAAGGAACGAGTGTGTGTGTACGACACTTCGCGCATCCCGACTTTGTTGGCGACGCCGGTCTAGCCGCAATCGGACTTATCAATCGAGATCGAACTTGCCTTCATAGCGCTGGCGCAAAGCAGGATCCTGGTCCTCCTTGCGCAGGTAGCAGTTGCCCACGGCCAGCGCCTCGATGTCGGTGCCCATGAAGCAGCGGAATGCATCTTCGGGAGTGCACACGATCGGCTCGCCGCGCACGTTGAAGCTGGTGTTGACGATCACCGGGCAAGCGGTCAGGGTCTTGAAGCGGCTGATCAGCGCGTGATAGCGCGGGTTGGTCTCGCGGTGCACGGTCTGGATGCGCGCCGAGTAGTCGATGTGGGTCACCGCCGGGATCGATGAGCGCGGCACGTTGAGTCGATCGATCCCAAATAGCGTGCGCTGCTCGGCGGTCATAGGAATGTGCAGCTTGGTTGCGACGTCGGCCACCAGCAGCATATAGGGGCTGTCCACGTCCAACTCGAACCACTCGCACAAGTCCTCGCGCAGCACCGACGGCGCAAATGGCCGGAACGACTCGCGGTACTTGACCTTGACGTTGAGCAACTTTTGCATCGTGGTCGAGCGGGCATCGCCCAGGATAGAACGCCCTCCCAGGGCGCGGGGGCCAAACTCCATCCGCCCCTGGTGCCAACCCAGCGCCTTGCCGTCAGCCAGCGCCTGTGCGGCCCGTTCGACTAAGGTATCGTCCGTGACCGACTCGAACACCGCGCCTGCGGCACGCAAGCGCTGCTCGATATCGGCCTGGGCATAGGCGGGACCGAGATAGGCGCCCTGCATACCGTCGACACTACCCTGCGGCGATCGCAGCTGCCCTTTGTACATATGGGCGGCCACGAGCGCGGCACCCAGCGCCCCGCCGGCGTCGCCGGCAGCGGGCTGCAGCCACAGCTTGGCAAACGATCCTTGCTGCTGGAGCTTGCCGTTGGCGACACAATTGAGCGCAACGCCGCCGGCCAGACACAGGTTACTTTCCCCTGTCTCGCGGGCGATAGCGGCGGCGAGTTTCAACACCACCTCCTCGGTCACCGCCTGTACCGACGCGGCGAGATCCATTTCGCGCTGGGTGAGCGGCGCCTCGGGCTTGCGTGGCGGGGCACCGAACAGCGCATCGAAACGCGCGTTGGTCATCGTCAGCCCGGTGCAATAATCGAAGTAGTCCAAGTTCAGCCGGAAACTGCCGTCATCCTTGATGTCGATGAGATTTTGCTTAATGAGGTCGAGGTACTTCGGCTCGCCGTAGGGGGCGAGCCCCATCACCTTGTATTCGCCAGAGTTGACCTTGAAGCCCGTGTAATACGTAAAGGCCGAGTAGAGCAGCCCAAGCGAGTGCGGGAAATGGATTTCGCGGACGACTCGCAGGCGATTACCTTCCCCCAGGGCCAACGACGTCGTCGTCCATTCGCCCACGCCGTCCATCGTCAGCACGGCCGCACGTTCGAACGGCGAGGGAAAGAAGGCGCTGGCCGCGTGACTCAGATGGTGCTCGGAGAACAGCAGCTTGTGCTGCCAATCGACGTCCTCGCTCACCGCCTGCAGTTCTTTGATGAGCAGGCTCTTCTGGAACAGCTTCTCTTTCAACCACAGTGGTAACGCTTGCCGGAACGAAGTGAAACCGCGCGGGGCAAACGCGAGATAGGTTTCAAGCAGACGCTCGAACTTCAGGAAGGGTTTGTCGTAGAAGGCGACCAGATCAATATCGGTCGGCCGCATGCCGGTGGTGTCGAAACACGAGCGGATGGCTTCACGGGGAAAGCTGGCATCGTGCTTGATGCGGGTGAAGCGCTCCTCCTGGGCGGCGTACTCGACGCGGCCATCGACCACCAGCGCCGCTGCCGCGTCGTGGTAATACGCGGAAATACCAAGTATGCGCATCCCTCAGAACAAGGCGTAAATAAACGGTGCCACGGCCGAGCCCTGGGCCAGGATCAGGAGCCCACCGAACAACAGCATCAGCAGCACGATGGGCAGCAACCAGAATTTCTTACGGACCTTAAGGAACTGCCAAAACTCGGTCAGAAAGGACATGCTTGCGTTCCCTCAGAACTGGTTGGGAAGTCCGCTCGGATCGGGGCCCGGTGGGTCGCGATCGACCCAGTAGGAGCGCGTGGCCGGCTCGAAACGGCGCTTCATTGAGTCGCGGCCCGCGACGCGCATCACCCAGGCTGTCGGGGTGAATAGACCAAAGAAGATCACTCCCAGCACGATAGGGCTAACTCCCCGGTTGAGCAATTCAGCAAACTTCATCCAGGCGCGGTTCGCTGGTGCCAGCCAAGCGGGTCTAGCCAGCGTGACCAGCAGCGTCAGCGCCGACAGCCCCCATGGCCACAGATAGACCGCGTTACCGCGCCACCACGAATAGGTGCCCAACAGCGCGAATACCACCGTAAACAATGTGCCGAACGAGCGATTTGAGGGGAGAAGATTTTCTTTCATGGGAACTTGATGGGATGCGAAATGCAGAATTCCAGTCGGGACGTGCGAGAGGATACAGGAATCGTTGTTCGCTACGGCAAATTTTTAATCTGCACACCGCCTGGCAAAAAGCTTGAGCCCGCGCACTATCGCCGCCAACAGCGACGCTGTCGTCCACTGCATTTTGCATTCGACATCCGTCGCTCGGGCCGCTGGTCCCTCGTCCGTCTATCGCATTGCGCAACCCACAGCACAGTGTAGAGTGCGGCTTCGAGTTGGACCGCTTCCTTGACGATCGCAGTGAGCGCATGGATGGGCACGGCACACCAGAATTGCGTCTCCACCGCGCACCCGCTCGTAGCGAAGAATTTCGTGATGCACAAAACTCTGCTTGACCCGCTTGAAAAACCATACTGTCCGGCGCACTCGCCGCCATCGGAGCTCAGATGAAACATCGCGCCGCTGAACTCGCGCTCGCAATCGTTTCGATCGGCATTTGCGTGCTATTCGCCGAATGGGTCATCGGCGCGGCACAGGTCCTTGAAATTTCTCCCGAAGTGCATCGCGGTCACCCGCGCCGTGGTTATCAGCCTCGCGCAGGTTTCGACGGCATGACCAAATTCGGCGTGCGGGTGCGCATCAATTCAGCAGGCCTGCGCAGCCCCGAGATCGCGGTGCCCAAACCCGCCGGCTTCAAGCGTGTGCTGGTGCTAGGCGACTCAGTGGCTTTCGGGTGGGGCGTTCCCGAGGAACAGATTTTCAGCCGACGGCTTGAAAACACTTTGCAAAAGCAGCTCGCGTGTCCGGTCGAAGTAGTCAATGCGGGTGTGACGGGCTACGCCACCGTCGATGAAGCCGACTACTTCACCCATGAGGGTCTAGAAGTCGAGCCCGATGTCGTGCTGATCTATTACATCGAGAACGACAACGTCAGCAACCCGCACCACGCCCATGGCGCCGTCGCGAGCTTTCTGAAGGACTGGATAGTGTTTCGCTCGAACCTCGCCAGCACCGTGCTGTACGCGTGGCGCGTGAGCCGCTGGAAGTGGCAAGCGAGCGCCGCTGGTGGAGATCGCGCCGCCTATGAGGCCGAACAACGAGCCTGGGATTCGCGACCAGGCACGCAGGCGAGTATCGCCGCGCTGCACGAGATCGGATCGGTGGCGAAGCAGCGCGGCATGCGCACGATACTCGCCAGCAATCCGAACAACCTCAACGACCGCTCGATCGACGAGGTGCGCAACCGTGTTCTACGCGAAGTCGCGGCTAAGGACGGTTTCGTCTTCGTCGATATCGCACCCGCTCTGATCCCTTATAAGGACCGCGACCTCGCCGTCTCCGAGACTGACCGACACCCTAACGGCTTTGCCCACGGCGTGATCGCCGAGGCGCTGCTGCCCGCGCTTCGCGACGCCCTGGCCTGTCCGCGCCGTCCGACCCAATAAATTCGGGGTCTTCCCTGCCTGACTCACCGACCGTCATCGGGATCCTCACTCGACCCCGATCACAATCCAAGGCGCTCAGACCTTCAACTTACACCGCTCGCCACTGCTCACAACATGGGCGGCCGTCGGCGTATTGAAGTGCGCGGCCAGCATCCAGATGTCCTGATCACACAGTTTGTCGAGGATCTTGCGACGCGCGGCGGTCGACATCGCTAGATCCATACAGAACGCGCTATGCCATTCTGGATAGGCGACCTGGATCGGATGATGGAAGGTATCACCGGTTAGCAACGCCTGGCCCTTGTGGCCCTTGATGTTGATGCACACATGGCCCGGCGAATGGCCGCGGCTAGGTTCCAGCCACACGCTGTCATCCAGCGCGAAATCGCTGGCGACCAGGTCGGCGCGCCCGGCTGCATAGACCGGCAGCACGCTGTCGGCATAGGAACCGTCGAGACCGTGGTTGTCCTGCTGGGTGGACCAGCCTTCGAACTCGGTGCGGTCAAAAACATAACGCGCGTTGGGGAAGGTCGGCACCCACTTGCCGTTCTCGAGCTTAGTATTCCAGCCGACGTGATCGAAATGCAGATGGGTGCACATCACGTGGGTGACCTGTTCCGGCGTGACGCCAGCGGCGGCTAGCTTGGCGATGTAGTCTGAGCTGTAGTCCACCCAGTCCGGCACGGCGCTGCGCTACTTCTGATTACCGACACAGGTGTCGACCAGAATCAGGTTCTTGCCCGAGCGTACGATGAAGGTGTGCAGCGACAGATGCAGCATCGCTTCGTTCGGCGCGCCCTTGCTTGGCAGGAAGTGCGGCTCCAGCCAGCTGCGCTGGGAATCGAGGATGGCCTGGTCAAAAGTCGGATAGAAATCTTTCAGCGGCAGCAAGGCGCCATACCAGTCCTGCACACGGTCGATGGTGACGTTGCCAAAATTCAATTGCTTCACGTTACGTCCTCTCTATTGGGTCTTCTGCGGATCGCACCATGGCGGTCCATCGTTGCTCTCAAGTGCTCAAGCGGCCTGGGCGGGCGCCTGCGGTACGGTCTTCCAGAATTCCGGATCGTGGCCATACATGATCTTGACGCCGCGCTTCTGCAACTCCTGCAGCTTGTGCAGCGATTTCATCATCTCCTCCTTGTCGGACACGATGCCCGGCAAACGCAACTCGTCCAAGGTGCGACGCAGATAGCAGGCATCGCCACACAGCACCACTTCACCGGACTCAGTGTGGAGATGCAGGGACTGATGCCCCGGTGTGTGGCCGTGGGTCGGAATACAGCGCACTGATCCATCGCCGAACACGTCGTGTTCGCCATCGACAATGACCATGTCATGGCCGTGGTCGTAATCGCGTGGGTCGTAGTAGTTGGCCTGGATCAGCTCCGGCACGTGGCCGGCTTCCCATTCTTTCTTCTGCACGATGACGCGCGCATTGGGGATCAATTCATTGCCGCCGGAATGATCGAAATGCAGATGGGAGTTGATCACATAGTCCATATGTTCGGGGTCGCGGCCGATGCTTACCAGGCGCGCGGCAACGTCTTCGCCCGCTTCAAAATGCACCTGGAAGTAGGGCTCGAGCGGACCGAGCGCCTTGTGCTTGTCGCGCTGTACCAGTAGCGACATGCCGGAATCGAACAGGGCAACACCGTTTTTATGTTCGATGAGATAGGCCGGGATCGGGATCTTGAGCGTGCCTTCGCCGCCTTCGATCAACATTGGCAACGGCATGGTCAGATAGCCGCAGGTCATGGCGTAGAGTTTTACGGTCATGCGGGTGCACCTCCTTCGTCTTGTGTGTAGCCCGCAACGACGGCGGCTGACCGACCAGGATCAGTCTTCAAACCGTAGGCGGAGCGGCGGCCGTTTCAGATGCGGCACCAGGGTGAGTCTGTCGCCGCAACTAAAGAAACGATGCGGGAGGATTCTAGCAGTCTGTCGGTCGTGGGGAACTGGGGGGCGGAAAGCAAGTGAGTCGCAGGTGCATCGCACAAGTCAGAACCCGTGCCGCGGCGATACAGCCGCCCGCGACACGGGGCATCAAGCTCAGGCGGCAGCTTTACGTCGACGCATGCCTGCCAGCAGGGTCAACAGACCGCCTCCCAGCAGCGGTAAGGCCGCCGGTACCGGTACGGGCGTGAATGCGAGGTTGTCGACGATCAGTGCCTCGTTGGAATTCGGCACCAGCACAATGCGCGAGATATTGCCCACACCTGAGACCGAGGCGCTGCCGGCCTTGATAGAGAACCCAGCCTGGTTTAGGAAGGCATCGGTGCCGAGCGTGATTGACGAAGAGATGATGTTGTTGCTGCCATCGAACACCAGCACACTCAGCAGGCCGGTCGCAGCGGCGAAGTCGAAGCTGACCGAGGACACTGCGGTCGAGAAATGAAAGTCGGCGTAGGTCGCGCGGCCAGCAAAAGCGCCGATATTCACGTAGTAGCCGGAAATGCTCGTGCCGACATTCCCAGGATTGATCAAATTGACGAAGGTCGACCCGGCGCTGGGATCGCTATCGTTGATCACGACACCGGCGTACTCAGCAGCGGCGAAGGAATCGCTGAGTCCGACGAAAGGCACACCGCCGCCGTCGGTATTAAAATTGATAGTCGCGGCGCTGGCCATGGCCGGGATGGCGAGGACCGCCGTACAAATTAGTGTCTGAATCTTCATTGGTGCAAACTCCTGTCGCTGTGGTTTCGGATCAGGACTGTCCTGCGCGGCCACCCGGCCCGTCGGGGCTGGTGCGGCACTCAGCTCGAATCCCTATAGCCAGACTCTCGCTTGGATGCGCCGAGATCGACAAGCACTGCGGGTCTCATATGTGGCCTGGGCCTCAAAAAAATTGGGCCGACCCGTAGCGCACCTCACATCCCGCCAAGTCGCAGCGCGAACCAGCCGAGCCCGGCCCACAACACCCCATGGGCCACGCCGCGGCGCGCGAACGGCGCGAAAGACCGTCGCGAAGCCCAGCGGGCCAGCGGCACCACGGCACACAGCAGCAACACCTGGAAACTCTCAATGCCGAGGTTGAAGGCCGCCAGTCCCCATAACCAGCCATAACCCTGGGCGCCGTGGGCACCGAGGGTCTCAGCCAGCGCGCCGGCAAAACCGAAGCCATGCACTAAGCCGAAGCCGAAAGCCAAAGGCAGCCCATGACCCCGCCCGCGGAAATACAGGTTGCACAGGCCGACATAGGCGATGGTGAGCGCGATGGCCGGCTCCACCAGTG
>JANMJF010000011.1:0-3422 GCA_031371245.1 Pseudomonadota bacterium
GGCCGCGCAAAAGCCGAGCCTTGAGCCGGCGGGTGGCCAACATAAGGAGAAGGTACATGGTCGAAAGAATACGTTCGATAGCGATGGCTGCGGCGCTGCTCGCGCTGCCGGCACTGGTCCAGGCCCAGACTGCTGATCCCAAGGAAGTGTTGCATGCCGCGATTGCGGCCAAGCTGCGACCCTTGCTCGGTGACAGCGCGGCGGGTCTGGTGGGGCGTCTGCAGGGCGTCAAGCCCGACGGCGCAATTTCGCGCAACTTCAACCCGAGTGTGGTTGGCAGGGCGGTGTTTGGTCGTTCGGCGGCCAATGTCGCACCGGACTGCAGCAGCACTCAGACCGCGACCAAGGAGCCTGATCAGGGCAAGTGCATTATGCAGGTCGGTGCGCCTGACTCGCCGACGGGTGCCTACTCGATGTTGTCGTTCAGCAAAAACGTCGGCATCGGTGATATCACTTTTCTGCGCCGTCCGGCCTTTGACCCGGCCAGTACGGTCTTGCCGAAGCCGGTCAGACTGACTGACGCGGCTGCCTATGACGGTGCGCTGAAGTTTCTCGCGCTGCTCGGCGTACCGAAATCCGAGATTCCGGTGCCGCCGCCCGGCGTGAAGAATCCCTTGCCGGTGCGTAGCCTGGTGGTCGGTTCGGAGCAGGATCCGGGCAAGGACGCCACGCGCATTGCGGTGCAGAAGGTGATCAATTTCCAGCGCGCGTTCGTCGTGCCGGGTGGCCTGTTCAAGGACCCGACAACAGGCATTGAGCTTAACCACGTGCTGGCGCCGGGTGAGGCCACGGTTGCGCTCGATGACAGCGGTGTGCAGCTGGCCGATCTGCAGGGCTGGTCCGATGCGCAGATGGATACGAAGATCGATCCCGCGCTGGCCAAGACCACGTCTGATCTGATCGATGAGATCACCGACGACCTCTACGCCGAAGGGGTGCGTAAGGCCGGCAGTCTTTCGATCCTGATCGCCCTGCGTCGGGCCTACCCCAATCCGGATGATCCGAATCCGCCGCTCTGCCCGGTGTGTGGCGTGCTGCGTCCGGCCTTGCGGGTGATCATTGCGCAAGTCGGGCCTGGTATCGCGGAATCGTCGGAGAAAAATTTCATCGCACCCGGCGTGGTTCGCGAATACGACCTGGTAGGCCCCCAGCCGGAGCTTCCTACGCGCTGAAGTTGGTGGCATGCATGACAAGAGTGAGTGAGCCGCGCGGCGTGGCTCACTCTGTGGCGTAACTCAGGAGTTCGAAGAAAATGAACAACTCTCATATCAAAGCAGTCATTCGTAATATGGCCCTGATAGCGGCTGTGGGCGTAGCCAGTGCCGCCCACGCGGCGGTTGGCCCGGCGGCCGCGACCGGCAGCAACGGCGGCATGGACAACATCGGCTATGGCGCCGGCGGCAACATCTTCCAGCTCCAGCCGATGTTGTTCGTGCAGGGACTGGGTAGCGCCAACGACCCAGTCAGCATTGCCACGCTCAATCCACTACTTGCGTATTCGTTTGTGGTGGCGGGCACCGGCACCAGCCTCATGACCATCGACTATCGCATCACTAACAACAGCATGACCGACAGCTTCAACCAGCTGCATTTCATGCTGTTTGCCAATCCGGACGGCGATGCGGTGAATTTCCTCGATCGCGTAACCGAGACCTGGGGCGCGCCAGCGGGCGGCGATCCTGATCGTCGTGAAGGCCGCCAATTTGTCGACCCGTCCAATACCTTGTTGTCCAAATTCCAGGTCAACAGCAATCTGACCGAAGCCTTCGACGGCTGTCTGTCGAATACCGGCTGCGATGCCACGGTCGGTCTGCAATGGAATGCAGCCGTGTTAGGGCCTAAGGAAAGCCTGCTTGTGCGTATCGGTTTGTCCGACGACGGCCAGCATCTCTCCTCGCGCTTTCTGAACATCATCGCGGTGAATACAGCGGATACCACCCTGACTTTGTCCGGCGTGTCGAGCATCACTGCCGTGCCGTTGCCATTGTCAGGTCTGTTGTTCAGCTCCGCGATGGTGGCGCTTGGGGCCGGGGTTCGGCGTCGACGCACGCTTGCATAGACCTGTTGATTCCCCCGACGGGTGGGCGTCGGGGGTATTGCTGTTTCGTAATTTAATGTCCGACTGAAGTCGGACCTACAATTCGTGTTGTGGGTCCGACTTCAGTTGGACATTCAGTGCGTTCGGCGAAGCATGCGATACTTCGCAACCTTAACGGTTGGGATGGGCGCGGTTGGTGGAAACCGTTTTGCATAGCGTGCTGGTCTTCCTGATCGCGGCGGTGGCAGTGGTGCCGCTGGCTAAGCGTTTGCGGTTAGGGGCGGTGCTCGGCTATCTGCTGGCGGGGCTGCTGATCGGGCCGTGGGGCCTGCGGCTCATCCTTGATGCCGAGGTCATCCTGCATTTCGCCGAGTTCGGCGTGGTGCTGCTGCTATTCCTGATCGGTCTCGAACTCAATCCGCGCCGGCTGTGGGACATGCGCCGCGCCATCATCGGTGCGGGTCTCTCGCAACTTTTGATGACCGCCGTACCGCTGCTTGCACTGGCCCTGCTGGCCGGTCTGACGACCGGCAGCGCGCTGGTCACGGGATATGTGTTGGCGCTGTCCTCCACGCCTTTCGCCATGCAGATTGTGCACGAGCGGGGCTGGGCCGAGACACCGACTGGCAAGACCGCGTTTTCGATCCTTCTGTTCCAGGATATCGCCGTAATTCCTTTATTGGCGGTGCTGCCCTTGCTGGCGAGCGGCGGGGGACATCTCGGCGCGGGCACGGTATGGCTCGCCATCGGCCGCGCGGTGCTGATCCTGGCCGGCATTCTGATCCTCGGGCCGCGGCTCGCGCGGCCACTGTTCCGGCTAGTGGCCGCGACCGACTCGCGCGAGCTGTTCACCGCTTTGTCGCTTTTAATCGTGATTGCGATGGCGCTGCTGGTCAGCGCCGCCGGCATGTCGATGGCCTTGGGCGCCTTCATCGGCGGTGTGCTGCTGGCCGAATCCGAATATCGCCACGAACTGGAAATCGATCTCGAGCCCTTCAAAGGCCTCTTGATGGGCTTGTTCTTTATGGCCGTCGGCATGTCTATCGACATCGGCATGTTCCTCGCCGCACCGTTCATCATCGTCGGCTGCACCTTGGCCGTGATGGCGGTCAAGTTCGCCGTACTGGTCGGCCTCGCGCGGCTGGTGGGACTGCGCCACCATCAGCCCTGGCAACTGGCGGCCTTGCTCTGCCAGGGTGGCGAATTTGGCTTCGTGGTGTTCTCGGCCGCCGCCGCCGGTGCCGGTGTGATGGGCCAGGCCATGGCCGATCGCCTGACTACGATCATTGTGTTGTCAATGGTGCTGACGCCGCTGGTACTGGGTGTGACCGAGGCCCTGACGGCGCGCCTCTACGCACGCCAGCCGGCCCGGGAAGCCGACCCT
>JANMJF010000033.1:0-2201 GCA_031371245.1 Pseudomonadota bacterium
GATGCGCCGCGCGCCGCGCACGTGAGCAACGTGCTCAAAGCGGCGCATCGACGATGCTCAACACTTCGCCCAACGTCTGGCTATCGATGGCGGCGACCGTCGGCGCCACCGTCGTAGCTGCGGCGGGCTTGTGAACAGTGCGCGCGGCTGAATTCTGCGCGGTGGGCGTGACCGCGCCCGACGTGAGCAGCCAGCGCTGGGCCAGGGCACCGATCACGAGCAGCCCAGCGCCGAGCAGCAGCGCGGCGGGTATCGACAGATTTTTCAATGTATTCGCTCCCGTACACAGATCCCCAGGGGGCAGGATTCTAGCCGGCAATGCGCGCCAGCGCGAAGCCGATCCAGCCCGCACTGGCCGCACCGAATGGCTTGCCGTGGTCCATGCCCGACACAGAAATTTTGTTGATGCTGAGGGGCTTATTCCATAAACTTCGGCGCACCCTCAGCCAGCGACGGCGCACGCTTGAGGCGCCATGCGGCGGCAGCGCCAGACCCCACACCCCACAGCAACGAGAGCGAATGGCGCCGAAAACAACCAACCTGACCATCATGTTTGCCGACATAAGCGGCAGCACGCGGCTCTACGAGTTGCTGGGAGATGGTCCGGCGCGCGCCAAGGTTGCGAGCTGCCTGGAAATGCTCACCGACGTCACCGAACGCCATCGCGGCACGGTCATCAAGACCATCGGCGACGAAATCATGTGCACCTTCCCCACCCCCGAGCGTGCCGTGAGCGCGGCGTGCGAGATGCACGAGATGCTGGAAGACGAGATCACCGTGCAGACCCCCCAGGGCCGCATGTCGCTCGCAGTGCGCATTGGCCTGCACCACGGCCCAACCATACTCGACGCCGGCGACGTATTCGGCGACGCGGTGAATATCGCGGCGCGCATGGCCTCAATGGCCAAGGGTGGCCAGATCATTACCACCCAGACCACGGTCGACGAATTGCCCCCCATCCTCAAGGCCAGCACGCGTTTCATCGATCGCGCGCCGGTTAAGGGCAAGAAGGAGTCCATGGATATCTTCGAGGTGCTATGGCAACAGGACGACGTCACGCGCATGTCGATCGGCGTCATACCGCAACCGGTGCAACGTGCCTGCCTCAAGCTCACCTACCACGATCTCCAGATCAGCATGAATGACGAGCGACCGCAGGTGGTGCTGGGCCGCAGCAAAGCCGCCGACATTCCGGTCGCCGAAGCGCTCGCTTCCCGTCAGCATGTACGCCTCGAATTCCGCCGCGGTAAATTCTTCATCATCGATCAGAGCACCAACGGAACCTATGTCTGGAATGGCGACGCCGAGGCGTTTCTGCGCCGCGAGGAAATGCCGATCAGTGGCAGTGGCAAGATCAGCCTGGGGCGGTCGTTTGGCGAAAATCCCCAGGAAGTCGTCCATTTCAAGTCCGACGACTGAGTGCTCCCGACGCCAGCGTGAACTCTTGCGTGGCGTTGCACCGCTTTGCTTTGATCGCACGTGCGCCGCACGCTGGAGCGTGTGATGAACGCTAGGGCTTTCCACTGGCAGTCGGCCGCCATGACCGATGTAGGCAAAGTCCGTAAGCTCAACGAGGATTCCATCCTTGAACGCAGCGAGGCCGGTGTGTGGGTGGTCGCCGATGGCATGGGCGGTCATTCGGCCGGCGATCTCGCCAGTCAACTCATCGTCAATTCCTTGGCACGACTCAATACCGATGTCGCGCTCGCGGATCTGGTCGCCCAGGTCGAGGAAACGGTGCAGAACGTCAACGATCGCCTGTTCGCCGTGGCCAATGCCCATCATCAGACCAGCGGCAGCACCGTCGTTATATTGCTCGCTAGCGGCCGACATGCGGTGGTGATGTGGGCCGGCGACAGCCGCTGCTACCGACTGCGCCACGGCCAGCTGAGCCAGGTCAGCACCGATCACACTCAGATCGAATTATTCATTTCCAAAGGTCTGCTGACCCGCGCCGAGGCAGTCGGTCATCCGTCCGGCAATATGGTGACACGTGCGGTCGGCGTGACCGACGAGCTGCTGCTCGAAATGGATCTGCTCGAACTCGCCGACGGTGACTGCTTTCTGCTGTGTTCCGATGGTCTCGACAAACATCTCCAGGACGAAGAAATCGCGATGCACTTGGGTGGCGCCGAGCCACAGACCGTGGCCCGCGCGCTCATCGATATCACACTCGCGCGCGGCGCGGTGGATAATGTCAG